>JAKAWO010000155.1 GCA_021827255.1 Acidobacteriota bacterium
TGCTTCACCACCAACTGCCGTCGCGCCCAGCTTGATGGACGAATCCGAGCTCGCCCCACTTCCGCCTTGGCGGGAAAAAATCAAGGGGCTGACCGCCGTCCCCGTTCTTTACGCGGTCGCCCAGGCTGAGCGCGTTCCCCGGCGCTCGCGGGGCAACGCCGCAACCAACGTCGTGGTCACGGGAGCCGACTTCGCATCGCTGCGGAAGGTGGTGGGGGGCTGGCGCGAGCAATCGCTTGGCAAACCGGATTCTCTGGACGGGCAGTCCTGCGCCGTGGGGGTTCATGCCGCCCGCCTCCTGGGATTGCATTTGGGCGACACTCTGCAATTGTCCATGATGGCTCAAGCGTCGCCTAGCGGCGAGTCTTCGGCGGCGTTCCGCGTTGCCTACATCATTTCAGCAGGATCGTCTGAAGATGACAGGATTTTCCTGAATCTTGCAAGCCTCCAGCGGCTGGCTGGGCTGAGCGGCAAAATTAGCGTCGTTCAAATGATCGTTCCCGGCAATCCCGCCGAAGTGGAAAGCCGCCTGCGCCTCTTAAGCGCCGCTTTCCCCGACTTCGACCTCCGGCCTATCCCGCAGGTCTTGGATTCTCAGGGAAAAGTGCTCGGAACCATTCGCGCGCTTTTGATCTCCTTGACCGCCTTGATCGTTTTAATCATCGTCCTTTGCGTTACGGCCACCATGATCGCCATCGTCCTGGAGCGCCGCAAAGACATCGCGGTGATGAAGGCGCTGGGAGCCGAACCGCGGGAGATCAGCCGTCTGTTTTTGGCCGAAGGCGCGACCCTGGGTCTTATCGCCGGCCTGGCCGGCTTTCCGCTCGGCCTCTGGCTGGCGCAGGAGGTGGGCCGCCGCATCTTCGGTGTCAGTTTGAACGCCGTCTGGTGGACGCTGCCCGTGATCGCGGTCGCCACGGCGCTGCTGGCGGTGCTCGGAACGTTTTTCCCGGTCGACGTCATCCGCCGCATTCAGCCGGCCACGGTTCTTAAGGGAGAATAGTCGCTTGCCATTCATTGAGGCTCGTGGCCTGACCAAACGCTACGGTAGTTCCATCGCAGCGCTGCGCGATGTCTCGTTCAGCGTGGGCAAAGGCGAATGGGTTGCCGTGATGGGACCCTCTGGGTCGGGGAAGAGCACGCTGCTCAATCTCCTCGGCGGGCTCGACCGTCCAAGCGAAGGAACCATCATCGCCGAGGGCCAGAGTCTCGCCGACCTTCCCGCTTCCGAGTTGGCGCGCTTTCGGGCTGAAAAGGTCGGATTCATTTTCCAGCAATTCCACCTGGTCCCCTATCTCACCGCGCTTGAAAACGTGATGCTGGCGCAGTACTTCCACAGCCTCGCCGACGAGGCGGAAGCGATCCAAGCCCTCACTCATGTCGGTCTGGGCGATCGCCTGGACCATCTGCCCTCCGAGCTTTCCGGCGGCGAGCAGCAGCGCGTCTGCGTGGCCCGGGCGCTGATCAATCAGCCCAACCTGATCCTTGCCGACGAGCCGACCGGCAACCTCGATGAGGTCAATGAGGCGCTGGTCATGGGTCTGCTGACCGAACTCCACCGCGAAGGCCACACGATCGTCATGGTGACGCACGACCCGGAGATCGGGCGCATGGCCGAGCGCCGCATCGAGCTGCACCACGGCCGGCTGACCGAGGTTTCCTTCTTCCCTTCGCACGAAGAAGAACTGATTGATAACCTCCTCAGCGCCGTCTGGCACGCCCGCGAAGACACCGGCGCCTCGCTCGTTGACGCCGGCGCCATGCCCGAATTCATCGAAAGCCGCGCCACCTTCCGCTTGATGGCGCGGGAAGAATTGATAGCCTTCGCCGATGGCCGGCTGTCGTTCACGCCGCCCGGCGAACAGCGCGCCCGCATCGCCATTCGCCGCCATCGCCTCGCCGAGCGGCTCTTCTATGACACCTTTGGCTTGGAGGAAGATTTGCTCCACGATAATGCCCACAAAATCGAGCACAGCTTGAGCCCCGAGGTCACGGAAAAAATCTGCAAGTTCCTGAACCACCCTCGAACCTGCCCGCACGGCTCGCCCATTCCGCCGGGTGCCTGCTGCCCGCCCGGCACGGGAGCTTGAAATCCTATTCCGCCGGCGTAGGTTGGCGGTGGGTGCGGGTAAGTCTGGACCGAAGAGCGGGACATCGGGCGATGCAAGTCCCGCCGCGCAGCGGAAGACTCAACCGCCCAGCCCCTTAGAGCCACAACCTCTTGTTCGGCTGATGCGAAACTGGAAACCCACGTTTAGAGACCCGCCGACCGACCAGGTGTATAATCAAGGGCAGCGGAAACGTATAGGAGGTGGCCTATGCCAAGGCAAACTCCGGGCCGCGCAATTCTTGTTGCTTCCGTGATTCTGATTTTGATCCTTTCCGGGGCCGTCGCTCAAAGTTCCGCTTCGGGCCCAGACGGAGTCGGTCCTTCTGCGAACGCCATGAAGAAAAGTTCGCAGGCAGGGCCGCCGGGGAACGCGTCAAGGCTGCCTCGGCAGAACGTTGCTGTCCGCGGCCCCGATCCCGAGCTTGCCGCCGTCTTCAAGGCCGAGCAGGACGGCCGGTTGCTGGACGCGGAAAAGCTTCTGAACGCTGCGATAAGTAAGGCGGAGGCAACGCGCCCCTCGCATGGGCTCCTCCGCTCGTTGCTGAATGAGCTGGCGAGCGTCGAGAATCGCTTGCGCAACTACCCGCAGGCAGTTGCTGCGGAGAAGCGCGCGCTGGCCGTGGATCAGGCTCTGGGCAAGCAGGCTGCGCCGGAAACCATTTTCGACCTCCAGGAGCTCGCCGCGTACAGCAAGTTCGCGGGCGACGGCTCGACCTTCGCTCAAGCCGCTGAGCAAATGCTCGCTCGCGCTCGCCAGTATCCCGGTCCGCACAATTCGCAGCTTCTGATGGCCCTCTCGACGGTCGCAGCGGCCGACCAGTTCGAGCACCGCGTGGCTGAAGCCCAGGCGCTCGGCGCGAAGGAGGTCCGGATTTGCCAGGCCCAGGAGAAGCCGCGTAGCGACAATTGCGCGTCCGTGCTGGCCGGCTACTACAGCGCGAGCGGCCACCGCGCCTACGCTGAAAGGCTCCTCTCCGAGCAGGCTACCCGGACGCCCGTCTCGGCCGGTGCCAACCGTTTCGGGGCGTATTGGCCGAAGGTCGCCCCGCTGCTGACCTTGGCGCGCATGTACGAGGCAGACCGCTCGTACGATCTCGCGGCGGCGACTGATCGCCGAATCATCGCGGTGATAGAGCGCACCACCAAGGACCCCGTCGAGGCCGCCGCGTTCTATGACGGTCTTGGCCGGGACCTTGAACTGGAGGGGCGAGACGCCGAGGCTGAGGCCGCCTACCAACACGCCTTCGACCTGCGCGAGCGGGCCACAGGCCGCTTACGCTTGGCCTTCATGGGTTCCCTCACCAAGACCCCGCTAGTACCTTTTTATGAGAAGCAAGGGCGCCTGGCCGATGCGGAAGCTACCCTCAAGCGAGCGCTGGCGGATCAGCGGGGTGTCCTCGACCCCCACGACGCGCGGCACGCCCAAGCGCTTTTGCAGCTTGCCCGCGTGAAGCTTCTGGAGGGCGAAGCGGCCCAGGCCGAGCCCCTCTGCGCGCGAGCGCTTAAAATCCAGGAAGCTGACTTCGGCCCTCACAACCGGCGGCTGCTTCTGACGCTTCGGACTTGTGCCGCCGTCGAACGTCAACTTGGCAAAACGGACCAGGCGGAGGCGCTCGCCACCCGCGCCACCGCGCTGCGCCAGAAGACGCTGCCGCCGTCACGGCGATAGCCCAACCCGCACGGTTAGGCTCCGGCGGCGAGGATTGCCATTTTGGAACGCACGGACAACCTGAGATTGAGCCTCAGTGCCTCTGCCCCGCTGCAAACTCAGTCCATGGCGCGGCGACGCAGGCGCTTGACAAGGATTCAATCCTTGCTAAAGTAAGGATATGGCGAAGGTAACGAGCAAACTGCAATTGACTGTTCCTAAGGCGGTGGCCACCCGGTACGGCATCAAGCCGGGGGACGAACTGGATTGGCAACCCGCAGGGGATATCATTCGCGTCATCCCGCCCGGCAAAGCCCCGGCGAGAGCTGCACGCCGGAGCGTGGAAGAGCGGTTGAACCTATTCGACCGAGCGACCCAAAGGCAGCGGCGGCGCCAAGTCGCTATCCGCCCGTGGAAGAGGGAATTGCGGAAAGAACCTGACGACCGAGGGTGGAAGCGGGAGCACCTCTACACGCGTGGCAGCCCTCGTTGACACGAATATCCTCGTCTATCGTTTCGACCGACGCTTTCCGAAGAAGCAGGCGATGGCCACGCGCCTTCTGCGTCAGGGCATCGCAGAGGATTCACTGCGTGTCCCTCATCAAGCCATTGTCGAGTTTCTTGCCGCTGTCACGCGCCCTCTTGCGCGAGGACCGCTTCTCTCCTTGCCTGAAGCCTGCCGCGAAGCTGAGGAACTCCTCAGCCAATTCGAGATCCTCTATCCCACCGATTCCGTGCTGAGGATGGCGCTGCGGGGCAGAGCCGCCTACCAGTTAGCATGGTTCGACGCCCATCTTTGGGCCTATGCCGAATCCTATGGAATTCCTGTCTTGCTTTCCGAGGATTTTGAGCACAACCGCCTCTACGGGAGCGTGCGCGCCGTTAACCCATTTCGCTAAGGGTTCCCACCGACCCAAATCTACCAGCTACTTTTCCCCTGCGCTAAACCGCGTCCACGGGCCGGCGATCATGTTGCGGAGATACGGCGCTTCCCAGTCGTATTGCGGATGGGCTTTTAGGAACGGGCCGACGAGGAAATTGTCGCCGCAGGGATGGCCGCGACGGCCGAAGAAGCTCATGGCAGCGGTCATCCGGCTGTCCGTGACTTTGCCCTGCACGGCGCCGCCGGGATTATAGGGTCCCCAATGCCAGGTAGGAACACCCTCCGG
This sequence comes from Acidobacteriota bacterium, assembly GCA_021827255.1. Taxonomy (GTDB): domain Bacteria; phylum Acidobacteriota; class Terriglobia; order UBA7540; family UBA7540; genus JAKCCV01. Next base: position 4,928 of record JAKAWO010000155.1, read on the forward strand.
CGCCAAATCCACGTGCCCGCACAGGGTTCGCTGGTCGGGGCCAACTTTTTTGAGATACGTATCGTAATGATCGGCGAGGAACTGCTCGGCGAGTTGCACGTCAATTCGGCCTTTGTACTGCTTCATCAGTTGCTTCCATCGGATGTGCCGCGCGTTCTCTGAAAGGGAAGGATCGTTGGGATTAAAATCGGTTTCTTGAGCGGTCAGCGCCGGATCGCTCGGAAAATTGGAGCCGACAAAATAGCCGTTGTGGCTGCGCCAAACGCGAGAATGAGTAAGCCCCAGCTCGAATCGGGCGATTTCGCCCGTCTTGCGGTCGCCGAGCAGCCAGTCGTTAGCGTACCCGCCGTTGTTGCCGTGGAGCATGATGCGGACGTACTGGCCGATTGAACTCGCGTACTGGAGCGCCTTGCGCGAGCGCTCGAATTCCGGAATCCCGTTAGGGTTCCAGCCCTTGAAATTGCTGATGGTAGTTTCGGTCACCATGAGTCCGGCCGAGTTGATGCCAAAATCGTCATCGCTGGTGATAACCCCGGGAAAACCGTCCATCAGGATGTGATAGCCGCGAGTGGGAACGATATCGAAGATGATGCGCCAGCGCTCGCCCAGCAGATAGCTGACCCAAGCATTGTGCGCCATGACAATCTGATGCCCGCGCGTCCAGTCGCCCGTGGCGACAAAGGCGCTGCAATGGCCGACGGGCCGGATGGGAGGCTTTTCCACAACCTGGTGCTGGTGGTCGTACCAAGGAACGTAATAGTAGGGCAGCTCTTGGAACGCGTTGAGGGCGACGACGTCATCCAGGTCTATGTCCGTCACGCCGTGGGCTCGGAGCCCGGCGACAATCCCTTTCAGCTCCTCCTGATACTCACGGTCAATTTTCGGCCAGAGCATGTTCTGAGCGGCCTGGCGGAAAAATTCCCAGTCGTGATGCGAACCGCGAACATCATCGAACCTGACCGCGTGGAAGGCATCCTCGATCTCCGGAGCGAGCAAGTAGCCGTGCTGGAAACCAATCGTCGCGGGCGGCCCTTGCAGGTGAACGTAAACCCATCCACCTCGGTTGAAGCGCCAGGCATCGCGCAGGCGAGGGTCGAGTGACCTGGCTTCGGCGGCGGTTGGACGGGGCGGTTGCGGGCGCGCCATCGCTCCCGGCGACGTGCGGGGAGCCTTCTCTCCCTGCAAGAGCACGAGCGACGTTCCCAGCGCTGCCGCACCAACTACGAACGCCACTTTAAGGACGCGCTTCACGTTTGGGCTGTGCTTCACTTCCCCCCCTTTGACTTCTCAGTATCCTTCCAGAATCGCTTCAGCGGCAGTGTAGCCGCTTTCGACCGCGCCTTCAATAGTGGCGGGTAATCCCGTCGCCGTCCAATCACCGGCCAGATAAAGTCCGCGGATGGGGGTGCGAGAAGGCGGGCGTGAGGCGTCCACCCCGACCGCGGGCGAGAACGTGGCATAAGGTTCCTTGATGACCAGCGAGCGCAGGAGCCTTGCGTCGCGCGCCCGCGGCATCAGTTCGCCCAGTTCACGGATCGCTGTGGAAACCAAATCTTCCTGGGCGCGGGAAATGTGGCCGCGAGCGCCGCTGATGACAAGAGAAACGTAGGGCGCCTTGGAATCCGCTGACCCGCCTTCTAAACCGGACAGCGGCCGGCAGCGGTTAAAGAGCCACTGGATGGTTGTGCCTCGCAAACCAGCAAAGTCCAAGCCGGTAATCGGCCGGTCAAACCACAGGTCAATCGAAATGATCGGCGCGGGCCGGAGCTCCTGGATGCGGGCGAAGAAGGGGTGCTGAGCAAGCTCCGCCGGTAAAATTCGTGTCAGCGCGTGCCAGGGCACGGCGCTCACTACTTCTTTCGCCTCGATGTCTGCCCCGTCCTCCAGGCGCACCCCACGGACCGCGCCACCGCGTGTCAGCAACGCGGCGACACACTTGCCCAGCTCCGCCTGCCCGCTCCGGGCACGAACGTAATCTGCCGCGGCGCCGGTATAACAATCGCTCAACCCGGCAGACGGAATGCCGATGCGGGAGTCGGAAGGAGATCGGAACAGGGCCAGACTAAGAACGCGCGCAAAAATCCCCGCCGAGGCAGTCTTGGGATCTTCGTTCATGGAAGCGAGGCAAAGCAAATCCCAGAAATTGCGCCGCAGCCCCTCCGACTGACCGAGCGCTTGGAGCCAATCTTCCACCGTCATCTTTTCGATGGGATTCGGCTCACGCCGGGAGCTTTCGCGGGCATCGGTTG
>JAKAWO010000156.1 GCA_021827255.1 Acidobacteriota bacterium
CTGTCCAACTGCGGCCTTCGTAGTGATCCAGCCCCAGTTCCTCTTTCAACTCCCGGTAGTCCTGTTCGATCCGCCAGCGGGCCTTGGCGATGCGCGCGAGGCGCCGCAACCCGAGCGGCTGCGAACAGAGTTGGGACAGCCAGTACTTGGTGGGTTGCTTCTCTTCCTGCGGCCATTCGATGAGCAGCCATTCGGCCACGCGCTGGGGATGTTCCTGTGCCCGCCCGCCAGGCGCCGCCCAGACTTTCAGCCGGGCAAAACGCGAGCGCTGAGGACCCCGACTGCCGGCACGCCACGTAACTTTCTTCCAAGCCGAGGCCGGCAACTGTCGGGCCACCTGGTCCAAGCTCTGCGGCCGCTTCAACGCCTCCAGCGGAGGATAGCTTCGCGGTCGTCCGGCCTTCTTCTTTTCCGGCGCGGCTACCGGAAGATTCGAGTCCTCGGTCCATACCACCGTGCTCGGTTCCACCTGCACAGCATACTGAAGGCCGCGCTCGCGCAGCGCCTGCCGGAAACCAAAGTCGTTGCCGAAGAACGAATCGGCCACCACCGGCAACGACGGCAATTCCCACCTCAGAGCTTGATCGGTGGCTTCCAGCGCCAGCTCCGTCTTGCTCCTATAGACTATCCCCGGCGGCAGCTTGACTTCCTCGCCTCGCTCCGCGTCCTCCAGCCACTCTTTCGGCAAGTAGAGTCCCCACCAGATCGGACAACTGGCTTCGGCGCTCGACCAGTGCAGACTGACCGCCACTTGGCAGTTGGCAATCTTGCCCAGCGCGCCGCAGTACTGTCGCGCCACGCCGACCGAATGCTGCCCGGCCTTAGGGAACGAGGTCTCGTCGAGGACCCAGACTTCCGCCTCGCTGAGCAAATCCACGACTTTCTGCGCCAGGCGTCGCTGAACCTCTTCGACCGCCCAGGGGCTCTGGCCCACGAACTGCCGCAGCGCTTGGACATCGGCTCCTTCGATGCGGCTGGCCATCGGCTCAATCGACTTGCGCTCGCCGTCCAGCAGCAACCCTTGCACATAGAGGCGCGCCCAGTGGCGCCGCTCGCTGCGCCCCATCGGAGAAAGCAGATCTTGCAGAAAAGCGCTCAACCTTCGATCCAGTGCTTGCAATTCGCGTGGCGTCATGGCCCGAAGCATAACGCCCCAAGGGAAACGAGGCAAGACATACGTAACCTAGTACTACGGGAACGCGCAACGCTTGGGGCGGACCGGGCGAAGCGCGGCGGGAAGGAGGGGCCAAGCCTGGATGGGCCGCGCGCCACGGCACCCTTTACACTCTCGCAACACAAAATGGAGACGATTCAGGAGCCCGCTACGATCCCGCTCAGCTCAAGAAGGCGCAGGCTGGCCCTTGCAGCCCGGGGACGCAAAGTCACAAACCTCGCTCGGGCACCGCATCGCCGGACGTCGCGACACGAGATTTTTCTCAAGACGGTCCGCAAACGTCCGAAATGACTCATTGAAAGGTCTGCGGTCGCATGGTACGCTCTCCGCGCAACCCGTCAACGGCGGTGGCTCCTGAACGCCGGGCTCTGTTCCAGCCTTTTCCTGATCGGGGCCTATGGTGCGGGCGCGGCCAATCATCTCAATGGCTAGACTTCAGGTCTTGCGATGACTCGCTTTGAGGACAGGACATTTGAAAATCAGCATGTCATTCTGGACGACGGCGTCTTTGTGAACTGCGTTTTCAAGAACTGCAGCCTCGAGTACTCCGGGGGAGACGTGTACGTTCAGAATTGTCAAGGGGAGGGCTGCCAACTGGTCTGGCGGGGTCCCGCGCAACGGACCGTTTTTCTGCTGCAAGGGTTGGGGCTGCTGGCGCCAGCCACTTCGCTTCCAACGACGGATTCCTCCTCTCGGGTCCAATAGGCGGAGGTCCCTGCGTTTTGGGCCGGCAGGCTCCCGACGCTTCTATCGTTACCACCCAATCCAATATGCAATCGGCGGATGGGTTCAATTCAATAACTTGACCCAGGGTTTACCGGCGCAGTAGCATGGTAAGGGATGGGGCGGGAAGCCCGACCGGCGCCTATTCTCCCGGACAGCGAATGACCCAGACGCGACGCCTTTTATCATTCCTTCGGCCGTACACCCCGCGGTTTGCCGCGGCGATCGTGCTGATGGCAGTGGTCGGAGCCTGCGAAGGCCTCACCGCGCTGCTGATTAAGCCCATTTTTGACAACGTGTTAAAGCCGGGGGCCGATTCCGCACGGATCGTCCTCTTCAGTTTTCCGAACTCCGGTTCGAAGATTTATCTGGACCAATTCTTTCCCCGCTATATCCACAACACCTGGACGCTGGTCGCGCTGGCCATCATCCTTGTCACCTTGGTCAAAGGACTGTCGGAGTTTTTTGCCACCTACACGGTCAACTTTATTGGCCATTCGGCGGTGCGCGATTTGCGGGACCTGCTCTATTCGAGGATTGTCCTTCAATCCCTCACTTTTTTTAAGCGGCACCCGACGGGCCGCCTGATGTCCGCTGTCAGCAATGACACCGACCGGATTCAGGACGCCCTTTCCCACGCCGCCGCGAACACCCTCAAGCAGAGTTTCACGCTGGCGGGGCTGCTGCTGGTTCTCTTCTATTATGACTGGAGGCTGGCCCTGGCTTCGCTGACGTTGATCCCTTTCGTCGTTTTTTCTTCGCGGAATTTTGGCCGCACGATTCGGGCTTCCAGCCGAACCAGCCAGGACAAAATGGCTGACCTAAACCACATCGTGCAGGAGACGATCACCGGCATCCGCATTGTCAAAGCCTTCGTGATGGAACGGTCCGAGGTGGCGCGATTCAAGGCCGCGACGCAGCGGCTCTTGAAGAGCAACTTGCGGTGGGTCCGCGCTCAGGCGGCCACCTCGCCTTTCATGGAGCTGCTGGGCGCGATCACGGTGTCCGCGATTCTTCTGTATGAGCGCAATGAAATTGCGCGACATCTGGAGACGACCGGGGCCTTTGTGGGGTTCCTCTATTGCCTCATTAAGATGTACGAGCCGATCAAGAGGCTGACCGGGGTCCACAACTCTTTCCAACAGGCGATCGGAGCCTCCGAGCAGGTTTTTTCTTTCCTCGAGGCTCAGCCGGAAATCAAGGACCGCCCTCACGCCGTCGAGCTGCCGCGGTTCGAGCGGGAGGTGGCTTTTGAGGATGTCAGTTTCGGATACGATCGGGATTCCACCGTCCTGCGCGACGTCAACCTCCACTTGCGCAAGGGCGAGGTGGTCGCTCTGGTGGGGCCAAGCGGCGCCGGCAAGAGCACGCTGGCGAGTCTGATCCCGCGCTTTTACGACGTCACCAGCGGCCGGATTCTTATAGACGGGCATGACATTCGGGATGTCACGGTGGCTTCGTTGCGGGGGCAGCTCGCCCTGGTCACTCAAGAAACCATTCTGTTCAACGACACGGTTTACAACAACATGTGTTACGGCAGCCGCTTTTCCGCCGAGGCTGAAGTCGTTCAGGCAGCCCAGGCGGCTTTGGCGCACGAGTTTATCATGGCCATGCCGCAAGGCTACAAAACTGTTATTGGTGAAGGCGGCCAGCGGTTGTCCGGCGGGCAGCGGCAACGGCTCGCCATCGCGCGAGCGCTGCTCAAAAACGCGCCCATTTTGATTCTCGACGAAGCCACCTCAGAGCTTGATTCGGAGTCTGAGATGCTGGTTCAAAAGGCTCTGACGAACCTCATGATGGGGCGCACGGTGCTGGTCATCGCCCATCGGCTTTCCACGGTTCGGCGCGCCGACCGCATCATCGTGCTGGACCGAGGCCTGATTTCCGAGGTCGGCACGCATGAGGACCTGGTGAACGGCGGCGGAATCTACCAGCGCTTGCACGAGCTTCAGTTTGCGGATGCTGAGATCTGAATTGAATCCCTGTCCGCCCGAGGAGCCGCGCGCGCCTTCGGGGCAACGCCGCGTCTGAGGATTCTTGAAATCAAAATGATTCGCAGCATGACAGGATACAGCCGGACGCAGGTCGTCGAGGGTGAAACCGCTCTTGCCGTTGCCCTGAAGTCCACGAATCACCGCTTCCTGGACTCGCAGGTTCGGCTGCCGAGCGCCCTCGAGGCGCTGGAGCCGTCTCTGCGGCGGATGATCAAAGAGCATGTGCTCCGCGGGCACGTGGAAGCCACGGTCAGTGTCGAACACGCCGCAGGGCCGGCGATTCAATTCAACCGGGCGCTGCTCCAAACTTACGTGACCGCTTGGCGGGAGCTGGCCCGTGCTCTGGAAATGAATTCGGAACCCCAGCTCGGCTCGTTCCTGGCGCTTCCGGGCGTCATTTCGGTTGAGAACGGCCAGTGGTCAGAGGAGGAGCTTGCGCGCCTCCGTCCGTTGGCGGAAAAAGCCGCCGCCTGCGCGCTGGGGCAACTGAATGAGATGCGCGCCCGGGAAGGAGCGACGCTCGAGGCGGACCTGCGGCGCCGACTGGAGCGCGTCCGCGTTTTGACCGAAGAAATCAGCCGACTGTCAAATCGCGCTTCGCAAGTCATCCGGCAGAGGCTTGAGACACGGATGCAGGAGCTCGCCGTCACGGCGGGCCTCGACCCGGCGCGTTTGGCGCAGGAAGTTGCCTACCTTGCCTCCCGTTCAGACATTTCTGAGGAACTAACGCGGCTGCGGAGCCATCTTGACCAGGCGCATCATCTTCTAGAAGAGGGGGCAGAGGTTGGCAAGAAGCTGGATTTTCTTCTCCAAGAGATGAACCGAGAAGCCAACACCCTGCTTTCGAAAACCGCCGACGTCCCGGAGATCGGGATCGAAATCTCGCGGTTTGGCATTGAAATGAAGAGCGAGATCGAAAAGCTGCGGGAGCAGGCGCAGAACATCGAGTGAGCGTGGTTGGCGAGAAGAAAATCGGAAGCCCAAGCGGCAGCCTCATTGTTCTTTCGGCGCCGTCCGGCGCCGGCAAGACGACTCTGATTCACCGGCTTCGGGCCGCCATGCCGGAGCTGGCCTTTTCGGTGTCTTACACCACGCGGGCTCGCCGGCCGGGCGAGCGAAACGGACGGGAATACTTCTTTGTAAGCCCGGCGCGCTTCCGCAGCATGGTCCGGAGCGGAGCCTTCGCCGAATGGGCCAAGGTCCACGCGGACCTTTACGGCACGCCTCGCCGGCAACTCCAGATGGCCCAACACGGCGGGCGGGACGTGGTGTTAGATATTGACGTGCAGGGCTATCGGCAGCTCAAACGGCGCTTTCCAGAAGCGGCAGGGATCTTCATCTTGCCGCCTTCGTTCCGCGAACTTGAGCGCCGTCTCAGGCTGCGGCGCCAAGACTCGCCGAATGCCATTGTCAGGCGCCTGGAGGATGCCCGCCAAGAGATCGCCGCCTGGAAGGAGTACGACTATCTGGTCGTCAACGATGATTTACGGTCCGCGTTACGCGCGCTGTGCGCCATCGTCACGGCCATCCGGCATCGCCCAGAGCCTCTTGGCCGCCGGGTAAAATATCTTTGGAAGAACTTTGGAGGGTAGATGGACTTACCACAGGGAATGGACAGCAAGTTTCGTTTAATCCTGCTCGTCGCCAAGCGGGCGCGGCAGTTGCAGTCCGGGGCAAGACCGCTTGTCCAATCGCCGTATAAGAAGGCGACGAAAATCGCCTTGCAGGAGATTCAAGCGGGCGTCGTCCCCTTTGAAGTCGAGGATCAGCCCCCGGAAAACGAGGAGAAGACTCATAAAGGGAAAGCCTCAAAGTAGGCGCGCGGGCTAAAAGGAGCGTGATCAAAGATGCGTGTGGCGCTCGGCGTGGCAGGCGGAATTGCGGCTTACAAAGCGGCGGAACTGCTGCGCCGGCTGCAGGACCGCGGGCTTGAAGTTCAGGTCGTCATGACGGAGGCGGCGCGCGAATTTGTCACTCCGCTGACCTTTGCCTCGCTCTCCGGGAATAAAGTCATCACGGGCATGTTCGCCGAGGGCGGGGGTGAACCCAACCTGGCCAGCGCCATCGAGCACATTGCCGTCGCCCAAAACATTGAAGCTCTGGTCATCGCGCCCGCCACCGCGAACCTCCTGGCCAAGCTGGCGGCGGGCCTCGCCGACGATTTTTTAACGACCCTTTGCCTGGCCACAAAAGCTCCGATCATCCTTGCCCCGGCGATGAACGTGAATATGTGGGAGCATCCGGCCACTCGGCTCAACGTTGAGACCCTTCGCCAACGCGGCGTCCAAATCCTGGAACCCGACGAGGGCTATCTGGCCTGCGGCATGAGCGGAGCGGGCCGGCTGGCTTCCGTGGAAGCCATCGCACAAGCCATGTTTGTGGCGCTCGGATTGCAGGATGATCTGCAAGGCGAGACGGTGCTCGTGACCGCAGGCCGCACCGAGGAACCGCTCGACCCTTGCCGCTTTTTGAGCAACCGTTCCTCGGGGAAAATGGGTTACGCGCTCGCCGAGGCGGCGCGGCGCCGCAGCGCCCGCGTGATTCTCATCAGCGGCCGAGCCAGCCTGGAACCTCCCGCCAGCGTTGCCATCGAGCGCGTTCGGAGCGGGGAAGAAATGGCCCGCGCGGTAGAGAAGCATCGGGAAGAAGCCACGGTTTTCCTGATGGCGGCAGCGGTGGCGGATTTTCGTCCCGCGCAGGTCGAATCCGCCAAGCTCAAGCGCCAAGCGGGCGCTCCGGTGCTCAAACTCGAGCCGACGACCGATATCCTGGGCGCGGTCGCCCGCCGCAGAAAGCCCGGCCAGCTTGTGGTCGGTTTCGCGGCGGAGACGGAAAATGTTCTTCAAAACGCAGCGGCCAAGCTCCGCGCCAAGCGGCTGGACCTCGTGGTCGCCAACGACGTGACCCAGGAAGGAGCGGGCTTCGAGGTGGACACGAACATCGTCACTCTGCTGTTCCCCGGCGGACGCCGCGTGGCCCTCGAAAAAATGAGCAAACGGGAGGTTGCCCATCGCATCCTCGATGCGGTGGTCGAATTGCGATCCGAATGCGCCGCGGAACAGGCCCGCCCTGCCGCGTGGAGCTCGAAGCAGCTCAGGAAAATTCCCGGAACCCGCAAATGATCGCGAACCTCGGAGGGCCCACGGCGGCTCCAGGGCGAAGCAACCCAAGGCACGGGGGTTTTTTCATAAGGTGGACGCTTGGACGACCGTTTACAGCGCGAACTCGCCGAATGGATTGAATTTTACCGCGAACTCGGCATC
>JAKAWO010000157.1 GCA_021827255.1 Acidobacteriota bacterium
ACTATCGGGGAGGAGCTCTCGCTGGGGCCACGGTCGCTCTGTGCGGTTGGGGCTTCGCCCTAGGCCGCGCCGAGATCACCGCTGCCGATGCCGAAGTGGAGTGCGGCCTTGCGCCGGGGACTCTTCGCGCAAGCGCCGGCTTCGAGTCCTTCCGGCGCGCCGCCGAGCAGGAAGACGCCATCTCGCTCGCACAGAACGCCGCCGAAGCCGCCTTGGATGCCGCCCGAATCCATGCTGACGACGTGAGCGTCCTGGCGGCTGCTAGCGCCACATTTTTGGCCCTGCCGTCCTTTGGCGCGGCACTGCACACACGGCTTCTTTTGCCCGAATCATGCACGGTTTTGGACGTGGGCGGAGCGTGCGTTGGACTGATCAACTCTTTGCAGGCGGCGAGCGCCATCCTCTCAGAGCATGGCGTTGGAGCAGCTCTCGTTGTAGCCTCGGAAGTTCATAGCCGTGCGCTCCAGTCCCTGCAAGCGCCCGGCGAGTTTCGGGGGTTGTTTGGCGATGGGGCGTGCGCCTTCGTCCTGAGGCCGGCGCGAGCCGCGGGCGAGACCAGTCCGACGCTAGGAGAATTCACCTTCGGCTGCTCGGGGGGCTTGGCCTCGGCGCTGGAAGTAAAGGCGGGGCATCACGCCAAATGGGAATTTCGGTTCCAGGGAGAGCAACTGGGCCGCGCGGCAGTGGAGCGGCTGGCGCGGATCGTCGAGCAATTGGAGCTGCTGAGCGGGCGCTCGCGCTCCGACGTTGACGCCTTCGCCATCCACGAACCCAATCCGCGCCTGGCGCGCGTCTTCGCGCAAAACGCCCGCATCCCGATCGAAAAAATCCCGCTCGTCTCGCGAAACTACGGCAATCTCGGCTCGGCAACGTGCGGCGTCAGCCTTTGCACGGCTCTGAGCGCCCATGCAACACGGCCCGCCGCCACTCGGCCCTTAATCTTCGTTGCCGCCGTGGGCCCCGGATTGCTTTGGGCCGGAACCTTTCTCCACTAAGCGCCGCCGAAGGCTTTGTTGCGCGTCGAGCGTCCCAGCCTTCGACCTTTGAACGCCGCAACTTTGCCTTCGTGGCCTGTGAAATCTGAGCTATCCAATCTGTCGTTTGGGCCTAGCCTACACAAATCGCAGACTAGGCTAGAGAACGTCGGCTGAGGCTCTAAATGGGACAAATGGGACGTTTGGGACAAAAAATTTGTCAAACATGTAAGCCTAATGTTATCAGTATGTTATATGTACATTTAGCTTTCAACGGCGCGCTGTAATCAGAAAATGTGTCCCCTTTTGACCCATCGTGTAAAGTTTACGCTGTCGCCATTTTCGAGCCGATGTCACGTTGAGGATGTGCCCTGAACGCTCAGCCGGAGCCTCTTCCCTTTCCGCAACCTTCAAGCCCAGGGCTGCATCGTTGTACAATGGACCTCGATGCGGAAACTGGTTCTCTTCGCGCTAGCCTTGCTCGGCCTGTTTGATTCTCTCTACCTCTTGTGGGCCTACACGTCTTCCTCCAGGCCGATGGTTTGCGTCGGAGGCGGCTGCGACGTGGTGCGCGCCAGCGCCTACGCTCACTTTGCAGGTCTGCCACTCCCAATCTTTGGCGCGGCCATGTATGTCACGCTGGCCGCGCTGCTGTTCGTTCAGCCGCTTCTCTCGGACCCTGTGTCGCGGGCGGCGCGGGGCGCGGTGGCTGGAATCTCCGCCGTGGGATTCCTCACTTCGCTCGGCCTGACCGCGATTGAAGCCTTTGTGATTCACGCCTGGTGCGCGTGGTGCGTTGTTTCAGCGATAACGGTCACGCTGATCTTTATCCTGGCCGCCCTCGAGGCGATGCGAGTCGAAACGGACACCGAGGCCTCCCGCCGCCTGTTGGCAATGCAGAGGAATCTTGCCGTCCTTTTGGGAGCGATTGTACTGGGCGTTCCAACGTTCGTCTTTTTGACGCGCCGGAACGCAATCCCTCCCCCGAAAGCGGCGTCGCCGGTCATCCTGCAAGCGCGCCTGGTGCGGCCGGACACTCATTTCTACGGCAACCCCGATGCGAGGCTGACGGTGGTCGAATTCGGTGACTTTGAGTGCCCTTTTTGCCGCCAGGCTGAGGCGTCGGCTCAGGAGTTGCGGCAGAAATTCGGTGACCGGATCCGTTTCGCGTTCCGCCAGTTTCCGCTCACCGCGATTCATCCTTACGCTGAGAAGGCCGCCGAGGCCAGCGAATGCGCCGCTCAGCAGGGCAAGTTCTGGCAGGCGGTGGACTATTTTTACGGCCATCAATCCAATTTAACGGTGCCGGCTCTCGAGAAGTATGCGGGAAGGCTCGGGCTCGACCAGGCTCAATTCAACCAATGCCTTTCGAGTGGTGAAATGGCCGCGCGAGTGCGGCAGGACCTGCGAGACGGCCGCGCCGTGGGCGTGAGCCGCGTTCCGACCTTTTTCATAGGCCATACGATGGTGGAGGGCGCGCTGCCTTATTCGCGCTTTCAAGCGCTTGTCGAGCAGCAGCTCAACGAGAACGCTCCATCCGCTCGAACGGCCAAGAAGCTGGCCGCTCCGCCCGCCCCAAAGGCGCCGAGCGCGGCCTCGAAACTCTCTCATCCGGCGGCCGCCGCGCCCTTTTCGCAGTCGAGCGCCGAACCCTTCGGTGGCGGATCAGACGCCTTCACCAAGATTGTGGCTTCCAATGCCGGCTGCAGTGTGGAGGAGGCCCGGGAGAAGCAGCCTATGATGATCGGCGTGGCCGAGGCGCGACGGCTCTCTGCCCAGGCCAAGCTCGCTCTGTTTGTGGATGTGCGCTCGCCGGGAAAATTCGCGGCCGGTCATATTCCCGGCGCGATTGACCTTCCTTCCGATGACTTCGCGGCCGCTTCGAAGAAGCTGCCGCAACACAAGACGATTGTTCTTTACCAAGGCGGGCTGGCATCGGGTGATATCTGCGCCGCCAGCCGTGCTGCCGGCCGCCTTCTTTTGTCCAGGGGATTTGGCTATCAGAAGGTCAAAGTGTTTAAGGACGGGCTAGCCGGTTGGCAAAAAGCCGGTCTGCCCGTTCAGCACTGAGCCGGGCCAATTTCGAAAGAACCTCTTCGCCTGGATCTTTTGTCACCGGCTACGGACCTCATCCAGCAAGCTGCAAATCGCGATCGTGATTCTTATCGCGGATTCGCTCCCGAGTGCGCGCTGCGCGAACAATCGTGCTCGGCGGGTTTCATCCTTCGTCAAATTCTTCCAAGTTGACACCGAACGTGAGTCTCCCTAAAATGCTAATGCTAATTTGCGAATTGAGCTTGTCGGCTGAGTGCCTGGAGAGGGCGCAGGGTGGCAGAAGCAAGGAGAGGCACAGAGCCACGTTGAGGGGTCGCTGTTCGCAAATCTCCTAACCCTGTTTTTTCCCCGAGCATCGGCGGTCAGCGATTAGAACGGTGGTGTCCTCCCGCCGCCGGGGAGGCGTTCTCATTGCGGGGAAGGCTGTTCGCTTCCGGAACCGTTTTTCTCGCGGCGCTTTGCCGAACAGGATGATTCGTTGAAATTCCATTAAATTCCGTTCCCAAAAGGCCGATGCTGAATTAGGTTGTATCCGGGCGCGCGGCCAGGATTGATAAGCAGGCGGAACGGTTCCTGAGCCAAGTGTGGTTGTTCGATTATAAACTTTCATGCCTTTTCTCATCGAAAACATCATCAGGGTTGTCTTTGTTCTGTTTGTCATCATCCTTCTCGGCAATTTCGTGATTATCGGCCTAGCGATCACCCGCCGGCAGCGCCGTGAAAAGTACTTTCAACGGATTGACACTCTTCGGGCGGAGTTTCGCCCCGTTGTGGCCAGACTCGTAGCCGGCCGAATGGATTACCAAGAGGGTCTCAACCGGCTGAAAGGCATTTCCGGACCGGACCGTTTCTATTTGTGGGAGCAGCTCCTGCTTGAGAAGAGGCCGAGCTCGGTTGAGGAGCCCATCCTGCGGCAGCTTTGCGAAGACCTAGGCTTGGTGCGAACCTGGCAAAACCGTTTGTCAGGGCGGGTGGACCGGCCCTCGGTTCGGGAGGCGATAGCTCGCCCGGAAGGCGTGATCGAGCGGGTCGGGCGGCTGCGTTTTCTGATTCGCGCCAAGAGCGCGGAGAACTTGGGGATTATCCGCCATCGGGCGAGCTGGCCATTGCTGGTCAAGGCGCTGAACGATCCCTATCCCGACCTTCAATCGGTGGCTTCCCGAGCGATCGCCGCCATTCGAGAGCCGGAGAGCTTCCTGGCCCTGGTTGCGCAACTCCACAAGGTGGTTCTTGACGCCTCCTCGACCGCTCTCTCTTTGCGTTCGGTCAAATCCGCGCTCGTAAGTTTTCCACTGGAAAATGCGTCGGGACTTCTCGCGTCGCTCCGCCATCCGAACCGCCGCATCCGTTTCCTGGCGACGGACATCATCCGCGAGATGGTCTCCCGCGAGGCAGAGGGTGATGAAAACTATGAGCTGGACCGGAAGATACTGGGCACCGAGCTGGTGGAAACGTGCCTGGAACAGTTGCCCTTCGATGAAAATCCCGACGTGCGCGCCCGGTCAACGGGGGTGATCTGTTTTCTTTCCGACCCCCGCTCGGCTCCTGTGCTTCTGACCCTGCTTCGCGATTCGGCGTGGTTTGTCCGACTGCACGCCGTCAGGGCCCTGGCGCGGCGCAAGTTCCTGCCCCAGGCGGTCCAGATCGGCCCGGCGCTCTCGGATCCGAACTGGAGGGTGCGGGAGGCGGCCGTGACGACGTTACGAATCTTCGGTTCGGCCGGCCTCGCGCAGTTGACCGACCACTTTGTCAACACGGAAGACGTTTACAGCCAGGAACAGGTGGCCGACGTGTTCCAGCGGGCAGGGCTGATTCCCGAGCTGCTTCGGCGGTACGCCGCAGCGGACGACTCCCAGGCCCCGCAAGTGCTTGCCCAACTGGCCCGTCTGGGAAAGACCAGTTACATGCTGAGTGTTTTGACAAATAATGCTGAGCCGGACTTGCGGAAGAAGTTCCTCTTAGGCTTTGGAAGACATCCCGATCCCCAAATCCAGGCATGGGTTGGGCAGGTGGCGGCCAGCGAGACGGATCTCGAGATCCGATCAATGGCGAGGGCGGCTATGGCAGGCCGTTCCCTGGCCGGAGAGCGATAGGCTGATGGAAGAGTGGCGGCAGATCTTCATTCACGGCATGGACATGTTCAATGTCGTGATCGTTGCCTACTTTTTTTTGGGCAACGGAATGTACACGGTCTTGATGGTCTTTTCGCTGGCTTCCGTCTGGCTGCACAACCGCCGGCTGGCTTACCAAGGTCTCGATGAGCTGCGCGAATCTCCGGTCACGCCCCCCGTGACGGTGATCATTCCGGCATGGAACGAGCAGGAGATCATTACTCAAACCGCCGACTCCATCCTGCGCACTGACTATCCTGGAGTTGAGGTCATCGTGGTGGATGACGGCTCAACCGATCACACTTTGCAGCGTCTCATGGATTACTTCCATCTGGTGAAGATGGACCTGATCTACCGTCCACGCCTTAGCACCCGACCCGTGCGCGGCTTCTACATGAATCCCCGGATCCCGAACCTGCTGGTGATTAGCAAGGAGAACGGCGGCAAGCCCGATGCTCTCAACGTGGGCATCAACATGGCCCGAACGCCGTATTTTTGCACTCTCGACTCGGATTCGATTCTGGAGCACGACGCCTTGCTTCGGCTGATGAGGCCGGTGGTGCGCTCCCCGATCAACCTGGTGGCGAGCGGCGGCATCGTCCGCATCCTGAACGGGTGCCGGGTAGAAAAGGGGCGCGTGGTCAGCGTCAGCCTGCCCCAGAGCCGTTTGGAGCGTTTTCAGGTGGTGGAGTATCTGCGGAGCTTCTTGTTCGGGCGGACCGGGTGGAACTTATTGGGGGGTACGATGATTGTTTCCGGAGCCTTCGCGATCTTTCACCGCGAAACGGTGCTGGAGTTGGGAGGCTTCGAGCACGATACGGTGACCGAAGATATGGACCTGATCGTTCAGATCCATCACTGGGCGGTGCGCCATCACCGAAAGGTCGGAATGTGCTTCACCTCGGACCCAGTCTGCTGGACCGAATGTCCGTCCACGGTCCGCATGCTGCAGAAACAGCGGCGGCGGTGGCAGCTCGGGCTCTGCCAGACGCTCTGGAAGCATTCAGAAATGCTCTTCAATCGAGAATACGGGAACGTTGGCATGCTCGGCTTTCCGTTCCATCTCTATGTGGAGGCGCTGGGCGCGGCAGCGGAGTTCCTTGGATACTTCATGGTGCCGCTGGCTTTTCTGTTCAACATGGTGCCGCCGCTGCTCTACTTATTGTTTGTCCTTGTCAGCCTGGCCTACGGCGGACTGCTTTCCGTCGGCGCCGTCCTGCTGGAAGAGCTGACCTACCGGCGCTACCCGAGTTTCCGGGAATTGGGCACCCTCCTGTTCTTCGCGTTTCTCGAGAACGTTGGCTACCGCCAGATGGTGCTCTACTTTCGGTTTGAGGGGGTCGTGCGGTTCTTCGCCGGCTTCCGACAGTGGGAAAAGGTGACCCACGTCGGGGCAGGACAGTAGCCTATGTCGTTGTTTTGGAACAGAATCGGTTTTTCCTTGCTGGTCATCCTGATCGCCCTGTTGCTGTGGGAATTCTGGGTCAAGCCAGCCAGCGGACCGTTTTATTTAGATGCGGTGACGGCATATCAAAAAGGGAATTATCCCCGCTCCCAGGCTTTGCTCGAGCGCGCTTACCTGATTGATCCCAACAACACCGACGTGCTGACCCTGATGGGTTGGAACAGCCTCAAGCTGCGCCATCCGCGCCAAGCCGAGCGGGTCTTGGATCGCGCGCATCGCCTGGACCCCCGGGCGGCCGACACGACGCTTGCTTATGCCTACGCGGAACTTGCGCTCCAGCATCCACGGCGGGCTGAAGCTCTGCTGGACGAGCTCCGTCGTCAGGGTGTCCGCTCGGCCGACGAGCGCTTGGCGTGGGGGGTGCTCTACCGCGATTCGGGAAATAACCAGGAGGCGGCGAAGGAGTTCAGAGCGGTGCTGGCTCTCCGCCCGAATGACCCGCTGGCGCTCAAAAATCTGGAAGAACTCTACGACGCGCCAAAATCGCAGGTGGCCGGGATTCAATTTCACCCGGTGAGTTT
>JAKAWO010000158.1 GCA_021827255.1 Acidobacteriota bacterium
CCGGCCCATCGTCCCAGCCTCTGATCCAGCCTCCGCGCCCGGACGGAGCAAGGGAGGGCTCCACGATCTTGCTGGCCTCGCCTCATCCCGACGATGAGGCGCTGATTGGCGCGCTGCCGCTGCGCCTGCGGCTCGAAGCCGGGGCCCGGGTGGTCAACTGCGCTGTTACGTTGGGCAGCGACTTGACCCAGCGAGCCCGCCGCCGCGCGGAGCTCGAATCGTCGTGCCGTGTCCTTGGCTTCGATCTCATCGTGCCCGGCGATCAGGGTTTCGATGACGTGCGGCTGGAGTGCCGGAACACCCACCCGCGCGAATGGCAGGATAAGGTCGAGGCGCTTCGAAAGATCTTCGATCAGGCAAGGCCGGACGCCATCTTCGCTCCGCACGCTGAGGACTTTAACGCCACCCACATTGGGACGCACTATCTTGCGCTGGATGCGCTCAGCGCGCACTTGGCGCGCACCGGACGGCCCTCCGCCTTGCTGATTGAGACGGAGTACTGGCACGAGCATTCGCGCCCCAACCTGATGGTGGGCGTTTCGCCCAAAGTGCTCGCTCTTCAGATCATGGCCACGGCGGAGCATGGGGGTGAAGTCTCGCGCAACCCTTATCACCTAGGATTGCCGGCGCGGATGATGGATAATGTACGGCGCGGCTCGGAGGTGGTAGGCGGGCAGGGAGCGGCTACGCAGCCTTTCCCGTTCGCCGAGCTTTACCGCATCACTTTCATGGATGGCAAGACCCAGATTCAGCCGCGGAGCGGCGGTTCCATGGTGGGGCCGGGCGGCAAGGTCAGCCTCAACGAGCTTCGCGCGCGGTTTTGGCCTGGCAACCCCTGAGAGCTCGGCCGCTAATCCAACGTCGGAGGAAAAGCATGGTCCATTCACTATTACTCTCAGCGGTGCTGCTTGTTGCTCCCGCCCAACCGGGGGCGGCCCCGGCTCGGGCTACGCGCGCTTTCGCGATCGAGACCGGCCGGCCGTTTAACGCGGCGCTGCCCCGCGATTTCTATCTCGAGGGCAACGCGATCCCAACTGAAAAGCGGAACGCGACGCTGGTGGCAACTCCTTCCGGAAAACAACTCCTCTTCGCCATTCTGGACACCAGCGGTTATAGCTCCCAAGTCCAGCAAAAATACATGGGCATGATGATCGCCGAGGCTAGCGTTCGCCTCGGCGCGGCCCGCGTCCCGGTGGGAAGCTATGGGTTCGGCCTAAAAACGCTCTCGGGCGAGACCTATCTCGCCATTTACAACCAGGCCGGAGTGAGAATTGCCTCCTGCCGGATGAAGAAAGATTTGGAGCTCAAGGCGCCCCGGCCGCTCCAAGTCATCCTGGCGAGCGGCGGCGGGGCGCGTCTCTACATCGGCAGGGAGTGGGTTCAAATTAAGTAACTGTGAACCGTCGCGCCCATCAAGGCAGTGCAACCGGACCCCATCACTCCAGGGAGATGAAACGCGGCAAGGCCGTTTCGCCAAGCCGCGCGAGGAGTTGGATGATTGCATCATCTGAAAGATGGGTGGAGGCGCAAAGCCGCGCAAGCTATAAGGCCTTGGGTTGCGCGGCTCTTCTGACGGCGTTGGCAACTCTGAGCACGCTTTCCTTGTCGGCGCGATCGAGCCGAAAAAGCCGCGGAGTTTCACAAGCCATCGAGGTTTCCGGAATCGTCACGGAAATCACGCCTCGGCAAATAACGATCCAGGGAACCCGAGGCGGCCCGGTGACTCTGACCACCTCGCGCGACTATACCGACGACGTTGCTTTTGGCTCCGACGTCACGGCGAGTTACATCATGAACGGCCAAGCGAACATTCTCCAATCGCTGAGTTCGCCACTGGAGAATTTGTTTGTGCCGGCGTATGAGATCCGGCGGAAGATTCATACCGTCATCGTCCTGCCGATTTCAGAAGTGGAAGGCTCGAACGCCTTTTTTGACGCCCTGGAACGCTATCTCCGCTCGCAGATCGGCTGGTACGTCAAGCCGCGGGTTCTGGCGGAAGAAGCGCGACGCTACGCCAGCCCCTCTCAGTCCACCCTCGGCCTCATCAATCCGCAAACCGGTGCCGTGGATATTTCCCGCTATGCGCCAAGCCGCGGCGTCCTCATGCGCAAAATCGCCGCCGCGACCCGAGTGGACGCGGTCGTGGACGCGCGGCTTGTCATCCACTCCGCGCGGCTCGACGCGCGGCGGCGCGAGGCGGTCTGGGACGGCTATCGCGAGTTTGCGAGCGCGAGCGGAGGAACCGGACTGGGACGCGTGGCGCTGTTTCCCATCAAGGCCCAAATTCCCGCCGTCACGCTCGAACTCAAGCTGTGGAACGCGCAGGGGAAACCGCTCTGGAGCCGCCGCCGCGGGTTCGCGGTGCTCTACGTCGAGGAGGGGCTGCTCGGTAAGCTGCGAGCCCGGCCGCTCGAAGAAACGCTCGAGAACAAGTCCGAGGTGGCTGAGTGGTTCAGCTCCTTCTTTGCGCCATTGCTCGCACCGGCTGAGCCGGAAGCCGCAGGGCGTGAGCGCCAATGAGCCGCGCGAGGCCAAAGGCGATGCCGCGTGACCAGGGGATGAGTACCGAAAAGAGCGGCGTATCAGCAGGCAGGTAAATTTTACGCGGTGTTTACCTTGGATACATAAACGGCCCATTTTTTTGACGATGAACGGCAAAAATAGCTAGATAAGTCATTAGTTATCAATATTTTACATATTATTGACAATAACTGTCCCAAATGTCCCATTTGTCCCATTGGGAGGGCCTTGGGGCCAATTATAGCCTAGATTTCTAGCCTAGATGCCTAGCCTAGGCCGCACGCCGGGCTCGGGGCTGCCGTTTAACTCCAACTTCTATGTCGCGCACCCGGCTAGGGGGGGCATCGCGGTCCGGGTGGCGCTGATGGGGATGGCGTGGAGTTCGAACGATTGCGTCGAACCCTCCATGACCTGGGCTTGCTGGCCGCGCTCGCAAAACCGCTCGCGGAAATTCAGGTCGCGATCCCGGCCCGGCTGGATTTTTTGCCAGGCGAAGAGGGGATCATCACCCCGTCGGATGCCCTGAATCAAAAAATTGCCGTTCTGGTCCGCCGTCGCCTCTTTGAACCACAAGCCTTGGTTGAGCTTGGAGTCGTCCGCCGGGGCAAGCGTGAGGCGTTGATGGGTTTGCCGAGGAGCCTGACCGTCGCGGGCTGGCGGAGGCGGATTTTCCGGAGGTTAGCCAGCACGCGGCGCCGGAGAAGCGGACCGTGCTTGCGCGGCGAGGGGGCGGAATGCTAACGTGAGCCGACGGGAAGAAGCGCGGCGCGCGAGCACCGGGCAGGAGGCAAACGAAGATGCGCTGGTCATGGAAGATTGGCGAAATAGCGGGGATCGGGATTTACATTCACGCCACGTTCTGGCTGCTGATCGCCTTTATTCTGTTTGAAGACTGGAGCCAGCATCACAGCGTGAGCGCGGCGGTTTACGGGGCCGTCTTCGTGATGGTGATTTTTGGCTGCATCGTGCTGCACGAGCTGGGACACGCCTTGACGGCGCTCCACTACGGGGTCAAGACGCGCGCCATCACGCTGTTGCCGATAGGCGGGTTGGCGAGCCTGGAGCGCATGCCCGACCAGCCGCTGGAGGAATTGTGGGTGGCGCTGGCAGGGCCCGCCGTCAACGTGGTGATCGCCATCGCGCTCTACGGCGTTCTTCTGGCGACGGGGGGGCGCGCCAACCTGGCGGAGTTTCGCTGGCAGGGAGGGAACTTCCTGAACAAATTGATGGTGGTGAACGTCTGGCTGGTGCTGTTCAACATGATTCCGGCCTTTCCGATGGACGGCGGGCGAGTGCTGCGGGCGCTTTTGGCGACCAAGATGGAATTCACTCAGGCGACGCACGTGGCGGCGCGGATCGGGCAGGGCATCGCCTATCTGTTCGCGCTGGTGGGACTGTTCACGGACCCTTTTCTGCTCTTCATCGCGCTGTTTGTGTGGATGGGCGCGGAGCAGGAAGCGGCGATGGCGCACATGCACACCTGGGTGGGAAGCGTTCCGGTGAGCCAAGTGATGGTGACGAACTTCCATGCGTTGCAACCGGATGAACCCTTGTCCGAAGCGGTGCAGCAGACTTTGTCCGGCTGGCAATACGATTTTCCGGTGGTTTTCGGCCACCACGTGCTGGGCGTTCTGACGCGCGACGACATGATGAAGGCGCTGGCCCAAGGCGGGGCGGGGGGCCTGGTGCGCGACGCCATGCGGCGCGACGTGCCGATTGCCGACTCCTACGACATGCTGGCGAAAACGCTGTCCATGTTCCACGAGCACCATTGCCGGTCGCTGCCCGTCGAGCACGATGGGCGGCTGGTGGGAATGCTGACCATGGATAACGTGGGAGAATATCTGGCGATTCAATCCGCGCTCGGCCGCGCCAAAGGGAAAGGGAAGAAGGACGGTCTCCAGCCTCCGGCGGCGCGCGGCGAGACCATGCTTTGACGAACAGGGAACCGAACCCAGCGGATGGCTAAGCGCTATTTTGTTTACCGGACGCTCGAGGAGCTTCGCACGGAGGCGGAGCGGCTGGGCGTGGACTTACCGCTGCTGGACGATCGGGAGGAGGTTCGGCGCTGGCTGGGGCGGCGGGTGGAGATTCGCAGCCGAGGGCGAAGCTGGCGAGTGGGGAATTCCATCGCCATCCACCCGATGGAGGGTTGCGACGGAAATCCCGACGGGACGCCCGGCGAGCTGACGTTCCGGCGGTATCGGCGATTTGGGGAAAGCGGCGCGAAGCTGATCTGGTTCGAGGCGTGCGCGGTGGTCGAGGAGGGACGCGCCAACCCGCGGCAACTGTGGATGCACGGCGGGTCGGCGGCGGCGCTCAAGCGGCTGCTGGAGGCGTGCCGGCAGGCGCATCGAGAGCGGTTTGGAACGATAGATGGCCTGGTGACGGTCCTGCAGTTGACGCACTCGGGGCGCTACGCGGCGCCGAAACCGCTCGCTGCCTATCATCATCCGATCCTCGACCGCTGGCCGGGAGTGGGGCCGGCCGGGGCGGGGCCGCGCCGGACGCCGCCCGAAGTGGCGAGCGATGAATATCTGGAGGCGCTCGAAGAGAAATTCGCCGAGGCCGCGGCGCGGGCGCGGGAAATCGGATTTGACGGCGTGGATTTGAAGATGACCCACGGCTATCTGCTCTCCGAACTTTTGGGCGCGCGGGCGCGGCCCGGGCCGTATGGCGGCGGGCTCGAGGGACGGGCGCGGTTGGCGCTGCGGACGCTCGAAAAGATTCGCCAGCGGGCGGGCGAGGATTTTCTGCTGGCGGCGCGGCTGGGGGTTTACGACGGCGTGCCGTATTGCCTGAAGAACGGGGAAGGGGCGCCGCGCGAGGTTCCCCGGCCGTATGAGTTTGGCTTTGGGATGCGGGCCGAGGACCCGACGCAAATGGATTTGACGGAGCCGGTGCGGCTGGCTGGCTGGCTCAGCGAGGCCGGCGTTGCGCTGCTGAACGCTTCGATGGGCATTCCTTACGCCAACCCGCACGTCACGCGGCCGTATGAAAAGCCGAATGAAGGAGTGTATGAAACGCCCGAGCATCCGCTGGTGGGCGTGGCGCGGCACTTCCGGGCGCAGGCGGAGATCCAGAAGGCTTGTCCCCAACTGGCGGTGGTGGGGACGGGGTATAGCTGGCTGCAACATTTTTTGATTCACGCGGCGGCGGCAAACTTGAAGCTGGGGCGAATCAAGCTGGCGGGCCTGGGCCGGGCGGCGCTAGCCTACCCGTGGCTGGCGCGCGAGGCGCTCGAAAAAGGGGAGCTCAATCCGCTCCAAACGTGCAAGACTCTTTCTTTTTGCACCTACCTGATGCGGTCGAAACATCACCCGCTGGGACAGTTTCCGACCGGCTGCCCGCCGTTCGATAAGGACCCCTACGGGCGGATCGTCAAGGAGGCGCGACACGCCGCTCGGGAGAACTAGCGGAAATTCGGTGAACGACGAAAAGGCTGTTTCACGCCAAGGCGTAACGGCCGCAAAGGAGCGTCGGAAAGCCGCCATGGCGCATCCTACCTACAGCTCAGGACATCGGCGGGCCGGCCGAAAGGTTACGGTAATTTGCAACCCTGCGATGGGACAAGGGGGTTTATGCGGGTGAGCGGACAAGGGCGCAAAGCGAGGCTGATGGGGACGGCGGCGGTGGTGGCGGCGCTGTTGCTTCTGGCGCGGCCGCTGGCGGCGGAGAAGATCAAGGACCTGAAACCGCGCGGCTATGTGAACGACTTTGCCGGGGTGCTGAGCGCGCCCGTGCGCGAGGAGCTCGAGGCGCTGTGCGCGGAGGTGGACCAGAAAACGCGAGCCCAAATTGCGGTGGTCACGATCCATTCGCTGGGCGACCGAACGGCAGAGCAGTTTGGCCACCGGCTTTTTGACGTTTGGGGGGTGGGACACAAGAAGAAAGACCGGGGCGTGCTGATTCTGCTGGCCATCAATAACCATAAGTATTGGACCGAGGTAGGCTATGGCCTCGAGCCGGTGCTGACGGATGCGGAGGTGGGACGCTTTGGACGCGAGATGATCCCGAAACTGCGAGCGGGGAATTACGACGGCGCCGTCTCCCAAATCACGATGCAGGTGGCGGAGGCGATTGCCCAGAGCCGGCACGTCAAACTGAGCGTTCCGTCGGCGGCGAGCGCGGTTCCCTCCGAAGCGCCGCCGCCGGCCGCGAACCGCGGTGGCGGGCTGCTGGGCTTGATCATCCTCGTCCTGATTGGCTACCTGGTGTTCCGCGGGGGCGGATGGTGGCTGTTGCCGATGTTTTTAGGAGGATTTGGCGGCGGGTTGGGGGGCTTTGGCGGCGGCTTTGGCGGAGGAGGCGGGGGCGGCGGGTTCGGGGGATTTGGCGGAGGGATTTCCGGCGGCGGCGGGGCCGGCGGAGGATGGTGAAGCGCTCGGACGAAGGCTGAAGTGTGAAGGATGAAAGCTAATGCTCAGGCTCGGCCGGGCGCGATGAGCCCGGAGATGCGAGGGACAATGGACATAGAAAAGTTGTTGCAAGAGCTGGTGGAGAAGCTGAAGGCGGCGGCAGGGACCAGCTTAAAGACCGTGGCGCTCTACGGCTCGGCGGCGGGAGG
>JAKAWO010000159.1 GCA_021827255.1 Acidobacteriota bacterium
GTTTTGAGGTTTAGGGATGCCCCGCTGTTGTCAATGCTGTGAAGCCCGGGCGGAATCTCCCAGCGCAGGCCCAAATCCAGGGTCAGGCGCGGCGTGAGGCGAAAATCATCTTGGGCAAAGAAACTGAGAGCGGTTCCGCGCAGGTCAAAGATATCGCTGGCAATGGGCGCCGGGGCGCCGATCGAGATGGGATTGCCGAGCAGGAAATCGGCGAAGGCGTTGCCGGCCGTGGGACCGATTTTGCCGGAGGACGATGCGCTCGGGCTCAGTCCCGTATAAGCGCCATCAAACCTCAGCACCCCTTCGGCCGTAAAACCGTCGCGGTCGGCCAGTTGAATCCTGCGGATGTCAGCGCCCAGCGTCAGGGTATGCCGACCGTGGATGAGGCTTAAGGTGTCAGCATACTCAAAAATGTTATCGGTCTGGGTGTAGCCGTTGTTGCCGTTCCCAATTCCAGCGTAGCCTTGGGTGGGGCCGACGATAGGGATGTTGTAGAAAGCGGGCGTGGTCGGCGTATTGCTGAACCCGAGCTTGGCCGCCAGGTCGGGGCCAAAGGCGGTTGAAGCGCCTTCGTGGAAGAACATGCGGTTGTAACCCACGCGCGCTTCATTGATCATGGTCGGACTCAGCGAGTGGTCCCAGTTGAGACCAAACAGGGCGCTGTGACTGAGGGCGACCGAGCTGTTTACCGGAATAATGGAGGGCGACGGTTGATTATCGCGCCAGAGAATCATGGAATAGGTGAGGCGATCGGTCGCGCGGAGGTTATAGTCCACCCGCCCGGTGAAGGTGTTGGTGTCAATGCGGGTGGCGGGACTCGCGCCGACGAAGTTCGTGCAGGGCATGGTGCAATTCACATTAGCGGCCGGGTAGTAAGAGAGCAGCTTCTGCGAAATGGGATTGATTCCGCTCGTGGGAATGGTGTTGTTGGAGAACGGCTTCCGGGTGATCGTCAGCGGGCTTGTACTGGTGAGGACGGTGGTGGAAGGATCATAAATGGGGTAAGGCCAATCGGAAAAATTACCTCGCCTTTCGCTGGCGGTCGGCACCATCATGGAGACCGCGCTCCCGCTCAGGTTGCGGCGGCCGCCTTCGTAGTTGGCAAAAAAGAAAGCTCGGTCCTGGCGAATCGGGCCGCCGAGGGTGGCCCCAAATTGGTTTTGCTGGTTCAAGGGGTCAGAGACCGGCAACTTCGAGCCATGCAAGGCGTTCAAATCCACGTTCAGTTGATTGCGCGGCTGGAAGGCGCGGTTCCGCATGAAATCATAAATGTTGCCATGGAATTGGTTCGTGCCCGGTTTCAGCGACACGTTCACTTGGGCTGCTCCCTCGCCATAGGCCGCTGAGTACAAGCCGTTCTGAAGCTTGAATTCTTGCACGGCGTATTCGGAGGGAATATTGGTCGGCTTGCTGAAAAACATGTCGTTGTCGGTGATGCCGTCAATCAGGTAGCTGATGGAAGCGGGGCGGGCGCCATCCACGCTCATCTCTCGATAAGAGTCGTAGAGGCCGTGGAGATCAAAGACACTCGTTTGGATGCCTCCGGCCGCCTGCGTGACCCCGGCGTTGATGGCCACGAGGCTGGTGAAGTCGCGTCCGTTTAAGGGCAACGCCTGGATCAGCCGACTCGAAACCACTCCACCCACGGTGGCATTGTCCGTCTGCACCATCTGGCTCCGCCCGGATACCGTAACCCGTTGGGTGACCGCCCCCACCGGGAGGGTAAAGTCGGCGCGCAGCGTCTGGGCCACTTGGAGGACTAGATCGGGGCTGACCACCGTCTTGAAACCTTTGGCCGAACAGGTGACCTCATAAGTTCCGGGGGTCAGGTTGACAAAGACATAGTCGCCCGGGCTGGTCGTGGTGAAGCTTCCCGTCACTCCTGTAGCGATGTTCCGGTAGGTCACCTTGGCGCCGGCCATGGCGGCGTGGGTGGTGTCCTGCACGTAGCCCACGATAGTCCCTTGCGCATTTTGCGCGTGAACGGGTGGCAGCGTGAGCAGGTTCGTCGCCACAAGGAGGATTCCCGCTTGGATCAGCTTCAAGGCATCTTTCCGCATCTTGCATCTCCTCTCCACGGCAGTTCACGGTCGGAACGATCTGTGTTCCACTGTGCAGAACTGCCTTATGCCCGACACACTCTAGCTAGCACGCAAGCCTCCTGATTGTCAAGGGCAAATCGCAAGATTGGACCCGTCGCCGGTGCTGAGGCTGTGTTCTGCTACGCAGAACGAAGATTCGGTCGGCCGAGCGTCGTACTTTACAACGGGGCGCGAGAGGCGTATAAATGCTGGCGGTATGGCGAACCGAAACTACATCAACGCCGTGGCGCGGACGCTCAAGGTTCTCGAAGCCTTCAACCGGCAACCCAGTGCGAGCCTGACCGAGCTCGCGACGCGAACCGGATTGGTTAAAAGCGCGGTCTTTCGCATTCTCTATACGCTTGGCCAATTAGGCTACGTGGACAAAACCGCGGGGGGCCGATATTCCCTGAGTGCGCGCTGGGGCCACATGGCCAGCGACGCTCGGCCGCCCCGCAATCTGATCCGACTGGCCTCCCCTCTGATGGCGACGCTGCTCAGCCGTTTTCAGGAGACGGTGAATTTGGGCGTCTTGGACGGCGGCGAAGTCCTCTACATTCACGTGCTGGAAAGTCCTCATGCTTTTCGCCTCGCCGCGCACGCCGGCATGCGCAGCCCGCTTCATTCGACCGCGCTCGGGAAATGTTTGCTTTCGCGCCGGCCGCTGGAGGAGGTGAGCGCGATGCTCAAGGCGCGTCCCATCCGCCGGTTGACGGCGCGAACCATCCGCGACCGGGCGGTGTTTCTCCGCGAACTTGCCCGCGTGCGCTCGCACGGTTTTGCGTTGGATAATGGAGAGGACTCCATTGGCGCGCGCTGCGTGGCGGCGCCGATTCTGAACAACGCGGATGAAGTCATTGCCGCCATTAGTATTTCGGGCCCGGCCAGCCGGGTGCGGCCCGAGCGCGACCGGGAAATGGCCAAAGCCGTGATGGATGCGTGCCGGCAGATTTCGACGACGCTCAGTTACACCTCAGCAGCCGGCCCAGCTCCGGCGCCAAGGGGGCGATAGCATGGAACTGGCATTGCTCGGCGGAGCGCCGGTGCGCACAGAACCGTTTCCTTCCTGGCCGGTTTACGGCCGCCGGGAAGAGCAATCGCTTCTGAGCGTGTTGGAGAGCGGCTCCTGGGGCGGATACAACAAGAAGGTCGAAGAGTTCGAGACCGCCTTCGCCGCGCTGCACCAAGTTCGGTATGGAGTTTCCTGCGCCAACGGGACGGTGGCGCTGGAAGTCGCGCAGCGGTGCTTGGGCATTCGATGCGGGGATGAAGTGATCGTACCCGCCATCACGTTCGTGGCGACCGCCTCGACCGTTTTGCTCTGCCACGCCGCGCCGGTCTTTGTGGATATTGATCCGGTCACGCTGAACATCTCTCCCTCGGCCGTCGAAGCGGCCGTGACCCCGCGCACGAAGGCCATCATCGCGGTGCACTTCGGCGGGCAACCGGCGGACATGGATGCGCTGCAGGCGGTTGCCCGGCGCCATCGCCTGGCGCTCATCGAAGACGCCGCCCATGCTCATGGCGCTTCCTGGCGCGGCGCGCCGGTGGGCCAATTCGGCGACGCGGCCACCTTCAGCTTTCAGATGTTCAAGCTGGTCACTAGCGGTGAAGGCGGCATCCTTCTGACCGACTCAGAGGCGCTGGCGGAAAAAGCCTGGGCGTATTGCAACCATGGCCGTCGCAAAGACGCCGGCTGGTACGAACACTTCGCACTCGGAACCAATTACCGCCTGACGGGTTTTCAGGCGGCGGTACTGATCGCCCAGCTGGACGAGCTGGCGGCGCAAAGCGCGACCCGGCGGGCCAACGTGGCGCATTTGAGGAAGCTGCTGAGCTCCTTCCAAGGGCTTCGGCTCGAACCGGATGATCCGCGAGTGACCGCCAATCCTTGTTACCTCATCATGCTTCGCTATGACCCGGCCGAGTTCGGCGGCCTGGATCGGGCCCTTTTCTTGCAGGCGCTCCAGGCGGAAGGCGTGCCGGCGCGTCCGACCTATCCTTTTCCGCTTTATCGCAACCCGTTGTTCCGCGCGGCCAATCTGGCGTCGCGGCTTTGCTCGGAATGGAGAGCGCCACAAGATTACGCATCGCTGAATCTTCCCGAAAGCGAGCGGGTCTGCCGGGACGGAATCTGGCTCGAGCAGAATTTGTTTCTCGGGACCACCCGTGACGTCGAGGACATCGTCGCGGCGTGCGAAAAGATCCAGAAATTGGCTGCAAGGCTCACGGTGGCGCATCCCGCCGGGGAATCAGCGAAAATCAAATGACACGTCCATGGCGGCGGGCGGTGGTGGTGGTGACGGTCGCACTCTTCGGCGCCGCCGCGTCCAGTCCCGGCGCAGCTCGGCGAGCGTCGGGCGACACCGCGCGGCCTTTCGTCCCCTGGACCTTTCGCGAAGATTTTCAGCATGGGATTCCTGCCTGGATGAGTTACCCGCTCGCTCAAGACGTGGGATACGACCCTTCGCTCTACACCCAGAAAATCGCCGGCGTTCCTTGCTTGGTTCGCGACGTGACGGCTTACGGCCAGCGCGTTCTCCACGTCGGGATCATCAAGCCGCTTCGCTTCCATGCCGATCGCGCCTCGAGGTTCAGGCTGAACTACCAACTCGAGATGGGCGGCCGCGTCGAGCGCATTCGCTTGCTGCTGGCGGGGGAGGACGGCCGGCTTTATGCGTCGCCGCTCGCCGACCGGCCGGCTGGCGCGCACTCGGCGGACATTCGGGGAGAGGCGTTCCGCCTGCCGAACGGCGGGGTAGATGTGCAAGCGGTGCTGATTGAAGCGGATGTCCAATCTCCCGATTTGGGGTCTTCGAATCGTCTCATCCTCCGCCGGTTTGAGGTCAACGCCCTGCGGCCGGCGGAGCTGGATCTTACCGCTCCCAAGCTCGTTCGGTCCTCGAACGATGGGCCCTGGCTTTCCGCGCAGGCGCTCGCTCCAGGCGAGCCGCTGCTTGTTGAGCCGAAGACCTCGAAGCCGGTGAAGGTCAGCATTTATGACAGCGCGGGGGAATCGGTGCCTGTTGAATCGGCGCCCCTTGAGAACGCGACAAATCCCCGCCGACTGCGGATTGTTTTCAAACGCCAAGCCCCGCCCGGCCTGTGGCGCGCCGTCATTGATAATGGCCGCGCTCGAACCGAATTTCAATTCCTGGTCATGGGGGCGGTCCCGCCGCATCCGCGCGTTTTGCTCGCGCCGGAACGCTTGAGGCAGCTTCGAGCTTTTTCCGGCTCGCGGCCGTTGCTCGATGCGATCTGCGCCAAAGCGAGATCATTGCGCGCGTCGCTCGCCTATAATCCCGAGGCCGGCAACAACATCGCGCTCCTGCCGGCGCTTTCCGTTTTTCCGGGGTTGCCCCAATATTTCACGCTCATGGAAGATTACAGCAATGCCATCGCCTTCAATGGCGTCGAATACGCTTTGAGCGGAGACCCGGAGGCGCTCAGCGCCACGCGGCGCGCGCTGATGACCGTCGCCCGCTGGCGCACCTGGACGCCGACTTGGTTTGCCGCGCACGGCCTGCACACTTATTACGAGGTCGGGGTTTTTTCCGAGTGTCTCGCGGTGGGATATGATCTCATCGCCGGCCACCTGACTTCGGCGGAAAAAAGCGCCATCACGGAAGCGGCGTATCAAAACGCCATCAAGCCGACCGTTGAAGAGTACTTTACAGAAAATCGCATGCCTATCGCAGCGAGCAACTGGATGGCAAATTCCGTGGGCGGCTCCATCGCCCTGGCTGCATCGCTATACGGCGACGCTCCGGAATGGAATGGCCGCCTGGGAACCGCGCTCGCCGAGCTCTTGGTTGCGTATCAACATCTTCTCGCGGGGCTTTTCCCGGGCGATGGAAGCGAAGCCGAGCCCGCCGGCTATGAAGCCTTCGCGATGGAAGGCATGTCGTTCGGCCAGGCGGCCCTCGACGCTCTGGGCATTCGGCCGCCGGGAATGCGCCAAATGGAGCAGAGTTTCTGGTGGCCGCGCTACGCGGAAGTGAGGCCCAATTTGGTGCTTGACACGGGCGACTTCGCCGGAGCCTTGCGCGGGCTCTCGGGCTTTGCCTGGGGCGCCGAACACGCCGGGGATCCGTCGCTGCGGGCTTTCTACGACACGGCGGAGACGGGAACGCTGCTCGGCGTCTCGAAAGTGGAGCACACCGGGCGCGCGCTTGAGATGGCGCCCGGCATCCTCGATCTCGCCTGCTGCTCGGCGCCCGCATCGCCCGCGCCCATCCCTCCGCCCTCGCGCATTTTCGCGGGGCGCGGCAGCGCCGTGCTGCGCAGCGGCTGGAAGCCCGACGATACGGTCATCTCCATTCGCGTCGGGCCGTGGTTCAATCACGAACATCACGATCAGGGCAGTTTTCAAGTGGCCGTTTTCGGCGAAAAATTGATCAGCGAGGCCGGCTACGCGGACTATTACCGGGACCCCTACTATCCACCGTATTTCACCCAAGCCGCGGGCCACAACACGGTGCTCGTGGACGGCGATCCTTTCAGCCAGCCGGGCGAGAACGGCCGCTACTGGAAGGCGCTGGCCGATTATCCTACTTTTACCGCCCACGTCCTCTCGCCCGCAACCGATTACCTTTCCGCTGAGCTTTCCGACGCCTACGACGGGGTGTTGAAAAGCTTCCGCAGAGAGTTCATTTTTCTCAAGCCCGACGTCCTGATCGTTCGCGACCGCATTGAAGCCCCCGCTCCGCATCGCTACACGTGGCTCTTGCACATTCCGATTGGGGCAGGGGCGCGCATCGAGCGTCAGAACGCCTTCATCACCGTGAAGGCGGCGAGCGCGGCGCTTAGGAGCCGTAAATAAATAAAGGTATCAACCTGTCCTCATGCTTTGATGATGTCGGGGCTGATGAGGCCTGATGACATAGTTCCATTCGCCATGAAACCTATCGGGTTGAA
>JAKAWO010000160.1 GCA_021827255.1 Acidobacteriota bacterium
CAAAATCTACCGCGACGAAATCGGCGGCGTCCCGCCCGAAGCCACGGACGTCGGGAGCTCGGCCTACCGAAAATTTTACGAGATCAGCATGGACCGCATCGCGCAAATCTGGAAGTTGTGGGATGGCATCGCGAAGCAAGGGAATCCCGAATCCGTCTATGTCGGCAATCTGGGCGGGGCGTTTCGGACGGTGAAGGATTTGAAGCGTCTGGCCGAGGTGGCCGCCTGGTTCAATGCGGACAATCAAGGCCGGTGGCAGCCGGATTCGCCTCTTTGGATGTGCGCGGCGCAAGGGCGAGTGGCGCAGTCGGTGATGAACGGCCGCACCATCACCAACGTGACCGGGGCCTATTGCACTGGCCAGCCCGACTGGCGGCACTCGAGCAAGCCCGCGCCCGAGGCCACACTTTGGATGGCGCAAACGGCCGCCAGCGGCATGGTGCCCTGGTATCACTGGCTGGGCGGCTCGCCGCTCGACACCCGCTGGCGCGAGACCGGCCGCGCTTTCTATGACTGGCTAGCCGCCCATGAATCGCACTTCCGCAACCGCCGCTCGCTCGCCAACCTGGCGGTGCTTTATCCCCAAAGCACGATTGCCTTTTACGGCTCAAGCGGCACCCATGAGCGCCGCCTCAACGGAACCGTCATTGACCCGGTAGATTACCTCCAAGGATTGTATTACGCGCTGCTCGAAGGGCGCTTCGTATTCGATCTGGTTCATCAGGAGAATTTGTCGCCCCAAACCCTCCAGCCTTACCGCGTGCTACTGATTCCGAACGCGGCCTATCTCCGCGACGCCGAGTGCGAAGCGATTCGGCAGTACGCCGCCTCGGGCGGCTCCCTGCTCGCCACCTTTGAGACCTCGCGCTATAACGAGTGGGGCGAGCCGCGTGAGGATTTCGCTTTGCGTGATGTTTTTGGCGTCAGCGTGGCAGGCAAGGTGGTCGGCCCCGCCAACAACAGCTACATGCGCATGGATCGACCGCACCCCATCTTCGCCGGTTTCAACGACACCTCGATTCTTCCAGGGCCCGAGTTTCGCGTGACGGTGAGCCACCTCGAATCGCTCTACGCGAGCGTGGTGCCCGCTTATCCTGCCTTTCCGCCCGAGATGGTCTATCCACGCATCCCCAACACGCATGAGCCGGCGGCAATCTTCCGGCAGCAGGGCGCGTCGCGCGTGGTGTATTTTCCCGGGGACGTGGACCGCACGGCGTGGCGCTCCGGCGGCCCGGACCTCAGCCGCCTGATCGCGAATTCCATCCGATGGCTTCTGGCCGCCAACACGCCTCCCGTGTCGGTTCGCGGCAAAGGAATGCTCGAGCTGTTTGCCTGGGAGACCGATCCCGGCTTCGCGCTCCACATCCTCAACTATACGAATCCCAATATGACTCGCGCCTACGTGCGCGAGCTCTATCCGATTGGCCCGCTCCAAGTGGAGTTTGCCTTGCCCTCCGGCAAGCGCGTCTCGCGCCTCCAAGCTCTGAGAGCCGGCCGCGCCTTGCCTTTCCGGCAAACAGCATCAACCGTCCAGTTCGATGTGCCTTCCGTTCTGGATTATGAGGTCCTCGCGCTCACTTAGCTGCTCGCCGCGCCCAGGATTTTTGTGACCGCAGTTTTTGGGCGGCGCAAGCTTCTCCACACCTCACCGCCCTCTCCCTTGGGGAGAGAGTCCGAGGTGCAAGGACGGGTGAGGGGTCGTTACAGCTTGAGGTGTTCCCAGCGCTTGCGGAACGGCTCTGCGGCCGGCGCCGGCAGGTCGCGGCCCGCAGTCCAGCTTGAGAGGGGAAACCATCCAAACCTTCTCAGCCATCGTCCCTCCGTGTCCCACCGCCCCAGCCTTCTCAGCCCTGCGCGCATCAGCCGGCCGCCGAGCGCGTACGCCCACGGCCGCTGCATCGTCCACGCCCATACTCGCAGGGAGGCGCGTTCCGACACCGGCGAGCGCTTTGGCCGCGGCGCCGGCGTGGTTTCCTGCGCCTTCGCCCGAAGGTGCAGCAGCAAGTCGGGAATATTGATTTTCACCGGACACACTTCCCGGCATGCGCCACACAGCGAGGAGGCAAACGGCAATTCGCGCGCCGAGCCAAGGCCCACGAACTGCGGCGTGATCAGCGCCCCAATCGGCCCGCTATAGACCCATCCATAAGCCTGCCCGCCGATCTTGCGATACACCGGGCAAGCGTTCAGGCACGCGCCGCAGCGAATGCAATAGAGCGCCTCGCGCATCTTCTCATCCGCCAGCGCGCCGATGCGCCCGTTATCCACCAGCACCACGTGCATCTCGCGCGGACCGTCTTCTCCCGCGCGCCGGGGTCCGCTGAGGATGGACGTATAGCTGGTCAGCTTCTGCCCGGTTCCCGAGCGCGCCAGGAGCCGCAGAAACACGGCCAGGTCGGCGAAGCGCGGAATCAATTTCTCAATCCCCACCAGCGCCACGTGGACCGGCGGCGCCGTGGTCGCCAGCCGAATGTTCCCTTCGTTTTCGATCACTACCAGGCTGCCCGTTTCCGCCACGGCGAAATTCGCTCCGCTCAATCCCACGCCAGCCCGCGCAAACACTTCTCGCAGCGCCGCCCGCGCGATGGCGGTCAAGCGTTCCGGCTCCTCGGTGCGTTCGGCGTGGAGTTTTTGCGCGAACAGATCGGCCACATCCTGCCGCGTTTTGTGAATCGCCGGCGCCACAATGTGCGCCGGCCGCTCGCCCGCCAGTTGCAGAATCAGCTCGCCCAGGTCGCCCTCGACAGGACGAATCCCCGCCCGCTCGAGGGCCTCATTCAGCTCGATCTCCTCGCCCACCATGCTCTTCGCCTTCACCACCTCGCGCGCCCCGGCCTTTTGGCAAATCTCGATGACCGCCGCCGAGGCCTCTTCTGCCGTCTCCGCCCAATGAACCACCCCGCCATCGCGCTCCACGTTTCTTGCAAACTGTTCGAGGTAAAAATCCAGATGCTCGATCACCTCGCGCTTCAGCTCCCGCGCCCGCTCCCGCAAGCGCTCGAATCCCGGAACCTCCTCGATCGCCTTCAGCCGGTGCGTGTAGAGCCGCAACGTCGAGGAGCGATACGCTTCCTGCAAGTGCGCGTCCGCGAGCGCCACCTTCAGCCGCGCGTGTATCTCCGAACTGTGGATTCCCGTCTCGCTCATGCTGTCCCACTCGCCGATTTGCTGTCGCGCCGCTCTGTCCGTGGAGACGCCTCGCTGAGGCGTCTCAAAAACGACACGTTCCCGCAGAACGTCTCGACGTGGGTGGCGCATACATCGCGGCTTTTGGCGATGTGCGCGACCACATCGGGTAGCCGCGGCACTGCTTCCGGTGTCGCGGCCCCTTCCGTAGCCTCGCAGATTCCAACCTCGCGCGCAAGCGCGGGTGCCCCCGCCGCGCGGTAGCGTCAAAGTCGAGTTCGTGGGAGGGGCGATGGCACGGTGGGCCGAAGGGCCAGTGCAGGCGAAGGGTGTTGAGCGAGGGTTGGGGGCGCAAGGTTCAAGCGGCGAGGGGCGCGGAGACGGGTGGGTGGTGATTGGGGTGCGAGTCGGTCCGGTCGCCGATCCTTGATCCGGGCATGCGGGCGTCTGGGATCAGGCACTCGCCAGGCCGAGCAGACGCAAAGGTCGGGGCGGACGGTGGGCGCAAAAGCGCAGAGCGGCGGCGATGTTGAGGGCTCCGGCGAGGCGCAGCCGGGAGATGACCAAGTTGCGCCGGGAGGCCATCACCTGGGCTCCGGCGGATGCGGCAGCGATCCTCATCGAAAGCCCCGTCGCGAACCCCGTGCAGACGATTTTCGATTTCCCAGTGACTCCGGTTGAGGGCCAGCAAGCGAGCCGGATCCACGAACGTCTCGGCAAGTAGGATCGGATGCCCGTAGCAGCGTTCCCAGTCCTCACTCAAACGTCGGAGATTGAGAGCCAAAACTTGCGAGGCGAGGTTCGGACGATGCCAGGCGGGCAAAATCAGAAAATGCACATTGTTGACCATCAGGCGCAGACGACGAAATTTCAGGCTGGGGCTCCAGCCGATCCAGCGATCGCGGGGAGCACACTTCAGAGCGGCCGCGCCCCAACCCAACAGCGCCACCCATTGTTCATCGAGGGTGGCCACATACCAGAGCGATTGTCCCACGATGGGCGGGAATCCCAGGTAGTGGTGGGCATCCATCAGTTCGCGCCAGCGCGCTCGCTCCTCGCCGCGCACGGGGCGGACGACGAGGTCGTCGGCGTTGAAGCAGCGGCTGACGTTTTCTCCCACGGCAGAGGGCTACCAAATCCGCCCTGAAATTGCCAGCCCTAAATCACGAGCTATTTGTGTTGTTACACTTCTGAGACTTTGACACAGCCCTGGTGCGACGCATGAGGCTCTTGACAAAGACGGGGCTCGTAGGTACATTCGTGGCAATGCTCCTTGGTAGATGCTGGTCTTGCAGGTAGGGGCAAGGCCAGATGCGGTGAGGGAGATAAACCCGCACCGTCCCATCGGATGGACGCCAGTACAAGTGGGCTGGCTGGCTTTTCGGCGTAAGCCGAAGGGTTCAGCGGTCGAACTCTAGACTGAGAGGCATCCGTTTGGGAAGCGCGATCAGTTGCGTCCCTCTCGTTGCGGTCCTGCCGATTTTGGCGGGGACGGTCGTGCTGACCGCCGGCTTGGCGCGCTGGCTGACCGAGAGGCGCCAAGCGGAACGCGACGAAGCGGTCCTCCGCAAGTTTTCCAAACTCCATCACTTCAGCGGGCGCATCACCGCCCGCGGCGACCTTCGCCAGAGCCTGGACCAGATGCTGGCGGCAGCGCTGGAGTCTCTGGACCTCAACCGCGGCTTTGTCGGCGTGGAGCTTTCCGGTGGTCAAAGCTTCGGGTCCGTCAGCAGCCGGGGGCTTTCCGACTCTGCGGTGCGCCAGCTTTCTGAAGCTTCGATGCGCGATTCCTTGCTGGCCAGCCCTGAGCGGTGGGGCCGGATGATGGTGATTCCAGACCTTCACCGTCAAGATGTTTTTGAATCCTGGCAACTCGACCCAGGCTTCGCGCCGTTCCAGGAGTTGCTGTTGAAGGAAGGTTTTGGCTCTCTCGTCATGCTCCGCCTGCACGCGGAGAATCGGCCTTGCGGCGTGTTCATCTTGGGAGGAGAACGGCCGCGGAAGTTCGCGCCCACCGAGTTGCGTCTGCTGGAATCGGTGGGCCAGCAGATGACGACCGCCCTTGAAAACCGCGCCCTGCAAAGGGTCGCGCAGCGCCAGGACGAGGAGCTCGAGGTTCTGCGCCGGATCGGCGAGTCGCTCAGCGCCACCTTCGATCTCGATCAACAGTTTGCGGTTTTGAAGCGCGAGTTGCCGGCCTTGCTGAACCTGAAGAACTTCTGGATCGTCTTCCAGGACTCGGCCGACGGACCTACGGAAACGCTGGCCACGGCGGAGGGCGAGGCGGGCGAGCGTTTGACCCGAGAGCTGAGCGGGAAAGGGTTGACGCAATACGTTCTGCGGGCGCGCACGCCGCTGATGATATCGCGCGACGTGCGAAGCGCCGCGGCGCACCTGGGCGTTTCCCATCCGGACCCTCAACTGCGATTCTGGTGCGGCGTGCCGATCGTTTTTTCGGATGGCTCGACGGGGGTGCTCGCGGCGGCCGATTACGAGCGGGAAGACGCCATTGACGAGCGCCAATTTCATTTTCTCCAGGTGCTGGCGAGGGAGGCCGCCGTGGCCCTGGAGAACGCGCGACTCTACCAGCGCGAGCAGCGCCGGGTCCGTCATCTGGCCCTGCTGAACGAGGTCGGGCGCAAGGCCGCCGCTGTGCTCAACCCGCAGGAGCTGCGCGCTAGCATCTGCCATCAAATTCGCGCGGCCTTCGGGTACGCCATGGTGCGGTTCGAGACGTTGGACGAGAAGGGCGAGGCCTTGGTCTTGGAGGCGCAGGAAGGTTACGGAGAAGGCTTAGTGGGCAGGCGCTTCCGGTTGGGCGAAGGGCTTTCCGGCATCGCCGCGCAGACGGGCGAGCCGGTGCTGGCGAACGAGGTCCAGAAGGAGCCCCGGTACGTTGCGGCGGATCCGCGGGTGCGCTCGGCGCTGGGCTTGCCGCTGAAGTACGGCGCGGAGGTGCTGGGCGTGCTCGGCATCGAGAGTCCGCGCGAAAACAGCTTTTCGGAACAAGACGTTCTGACGCTGCGAACCCTGGCGGACCAGCTCGCCATCGCGCTTCACAATGCGAGTTCCTTCCAGGTGGCGCAGGAACAAGCGATCACCGACGCCCTCACCCAGCTCAAGACCCATCGGTTCTTC
This sequence comes from Acidobacteriota bacterium, assembly GCA_021827255.1. Classification (GTDB taxonomy): domain Bacteria; phylum Acidobacteriota; class Terriglobia; order UBA7540; family UBA7540; genus JAKCCV01. The sequence continues at coordinate 6,265 of JAKAWO010000160.1, forward strand.
ATGGAGGCGCTCGCAGCGGAGTGGCGCCGCGCACCGCGCTCCGGACGCCCCTTTTCTCTTATTCTGCTGGACCTGGACGACTTCAAGACCGTCAATGACCGCTTTGGCCATTTGGAGGGAGATCGCGTGCTGGCGGCGGTGGGCCGACTGCTGGCGTCCCGCACGCGCCATGTGAACGCCGTAGCCCGTTACGGCGGCGATGAGTTCGCCATCCTGATGCCGGAAGCCGCCACCGACCAAGCGGAAATCCTGGCGGAACGCCTGCGGTTGAGCTTTGCTTCCGACCCGTATCTGGCGAGCCAAGCCATCACCGCCAGTTTTGGAATCGCCACGTTTCCAGCCCACGGCGCCACCCCCGATGAGCTGCTGCGCGTGGCGGGCGGCGGCATGTTCCTGGGCAAGCACGACAAAGGCAATTGCGTGCGGGTCGCCTCCAGGACCGGCGACTCCGGCAAGGCCGAGTGGGAACAGAAGCTGCTGGAAGCCTATCTCGGGGTTACGGTCAAGCGCCTGTTCTCCACCGGCCCGGCTGCCTTCGAGCAGTATCTCAAACGGTTTGAGGAAGCGACCCCCTCCTGGCCTGGGCAGGCCACGTCGCTGATGGACACGGTCACCGCTCTGGCGTTTGCGATTGACGCCAAAGACCACTATACGCAAGGCCACTCGCAATCGGTTTCCCGGCTGGCTGT
>JAKAWO010000161.1 GCA_021827255.1 Acidobacteriota bacterium
CGATCTGAGGCGATCAAGGCGCACGCCACCTGGACGCCGTGGGTGTTGCGCTTCGCGGTTGCCGATGCCGCCGGTGCGGCGAAGAGCGGAAGCCCGGCGCCTTCGCTCAAGCAGCTTGAAGAGTTCAAGAGCTTCCCGACCTCGAACCTGCACATCCTGCCGCCGCCCGGCCAGCAGAACCGGTTCGACCTCGCGATCGGATTCCTGCAATCGTCGATCGTCGTGGCCGTTTTTCCCGCCGGACGCGCCGGCAATCCGCAGCCGTATCTCAAGCGCGATCCGATGCTCGACGCCGAGATCGCGGACGCCCCCGCAGCCGCCAACGCTCTGGCCGACGCGCAATATGGATTCATCAACGGTCTGCTCAGGCTCTACGCGCCCGCATTTGAAATTCCGCTCCAGCTTCAGGGTATGACACAGACGTTGGTGGCCAGAAACCTCAGCGCGGCGGGCGGCGACAACACGATGACGGTGGCGGGACAGATCGAACTCGGCAATGTCGCCTACAACGCCACGGTCGCCTGCGCGGGCGAGGACCTTCGCATCCGCCAGGTGACGCTCGCCCCGCCGACGGTCAACTGCGATACCAACGATATAGTCGGGCGGCTCCGATGCCAGGGGCAACAGGCGGCGATGGCGGGAACCAGCGGCGCGCTCGGCGCCGCGCTGACCAGCATTTACCAGGGCCAGGGGTTTCATTACTCGACGGTCAACCGCCCGTTGCGATTCATGCTTGGCGACATCGAGTTCGCCGCGCGCTTCGAGGCGCTGCGATCGAGTTCGCGCGGTTCGACTGTGAGTGAAGACGGGCGAGTGACGATCGAGAGGAGCGGACCAGCGCCGGACGCACCGCGCTAGAGAAACAAGGTGCGCCGCGTGCCCCAAAACCGCGCGCGGCCTAAGCCGTAAGGCAACCGCCGTTGGGGCTGGTTGGGCGAGTGAGTTAGAGTTCTCCCTCAAAGGCGCGGTGGAGGAGGGACTGGAATAGGTCATCCAGGTGGCGGCGGCTGGCGGCTTGCTCGGCTTCCAGCCCGCGGATTTCTGTCACTCGCTGGGCAAACTCTTTTTGTAGCGTCAGCGGCGGAACGGGAATGGTGACTGCTCTCAATTTTTCGCTATCCAACTTCTTCGTTCCATGGCCTGCGGTCGAAACTTGATTAAGCAAGTGCGCGTGCTGGGCTTGAAGCGACCAGCGCAAGACCTCCGCCTCAATGGGCTGCTTCGGCAGCAGTGCCTTCATGTCTTGATTGATGGCAACGGAGGCGCGGCAAACGCGAATCGGAACGGTGTGCGCCAAGATCATGCCGCGCACAACGATGAGCACGGTATCCTCTGGGATGAGTTGGAGGTTTGTCTTCTCGAACGCTGACGCGCTCACATGGTCTTCAGCATCGGTGAGTTCCTGCGCCTTCATGTCCTTCGGCGAGACCCAAGGCGTTCTACCGTTCCAAAACTCAGGGTTCTCTTTCGGCGGCGTCGCCCCGCTTCCGAGGCTCACGATTTCGCCGAGCGGAAGACTCGGCCGGCGTGTGGTCTTATTGAACGGGTCGCCGAACATTTCGTGGAAGAGCGAGGGAAGGAGAGCGGCGGTGCGGCGGTCGGCTTGGACACGCAGCTTCCGCAACTCGTCCGCCTCGTCCAGCAGCTTCACTATCCGCGCCTGCTCCGCCAACGGCGGCACGGGAACTCGATACTTGCGGAGTGAGCTTTTGCTGACTTCTTTGAAGGTGGTTGAGCCTGCAAGTCTCGCGATGTCCTCACGGTAAACCCAAAGCGCGTGGGCAAGAAAGCGAGCAGTCACTTCCGACCTGGGGACAAAGTTGACGAATCCTTGGTTGGTGGTGAGCGGCATATGCGCCACGGCAACCTTGCCGATGGTGGCGCGTGACGAGAACAATACAGAATCTTTTGGAACCAGCGTCGCCGAACTGTTGTCGAGGCCAGCTTTGGTGATGCGGTCTTTTGTGTGCGAGACAACCGCAATACCTTCATTGGGCGTGGGCAAATCAGTTGGAGTAACCCAAGGAATGTCGCCGCCCCAGAACGCAGGGTTCTCGCGTGAAGGCGTGCTTCCACCGTATAGCTCCGTTATTTGTCCCAGCGGTTTTCTCGGCCAGCGGTTCATTGCTCCCCGCCGAGTTGCGCGAGCAGCACGTTGCCACGTCTGATGATTTCGTTTTCCAGCTTGAGCACGTCGCCGAGAATGTCCGCCGGGGCGTCGTGGTTCGCGGCTTCGGTGGTCACCGGCTTGTAGCGGCCCGCCGCGAGACTCCAGTCGTTCTCGCGAATCTGCTCAATCGGCACGCGGTAGCTGTTCGGGCCTTCCTCGCGCTTGGGCCATTTGACGAGCACGTCGGGAATGTCATTGGCGTCGATCGGCGTGCGTTTGTCGTCGAGGCTGAAGCCGTCGGCGGTGAGGTCGTAAAACCACACGCTTTCCGTGGGCTTGCCCTTCTGGAAGACCAGCGCGGCGGTGCCGACGCCGGAGTAGGGCTTAAACACACCGCTGGGCAGGCTGATGACGGCTTGCAGGTCGCACTCGGTCAGGAGCAGTTGGCGCACCGCGGTCGCCGCTTTGGTCGCGCCGAAGAGCACGCCGTTGGGCACGATGACACCGGCGCGGCCATTGGGCGTGAGATGATCAATGAACCATTTGAGGAACAGCAGTTCCGTGGCGCGGCTGAAGAGGAGTTTGCCGGTGTCGGTGAGGCCGGGGAGTTCGTGGAGGCTTTCGATGGCGTCGCGGACGGCGTTGAAGAGCTGGTCGCCTGCGAGGGTGACGAAGTTGCCCCAGGCGAAGCGCGCCCATTTGCCGGAGAAGCTGCGGGTGTATTTCCTGTCGAGGCTGGCCAGAACTTCATCTTTTTCGGTGAGCAGGCGCAGGAACAGCAGATAGGAAAGCTGTTCGATGGAGTCCATCGGGTTGTTGACGCCCCCGGCATAGAGGATGTCCATGAGCTGGTCCACCTTCTGGCGGATGCCGGAGGAAAAGAAATTGAACGGCGCGGCGAGGGTTTGAGCGGCGATTGAGTCCGGCGTGGCAGGGGCTGAGCGCATCTGTTGTCCTACTGGTTTGTCATGAGGGGGTGGCGGCAACTAACGATTGCCGAACGAGTGATGACTGGCGCAAGGCTTCAAACACTTCCTCGCGGCTTTCGAAACGGGTGAGCGCGGAGACTCCACCGAGTTGGTTGAATTGGCTGGCCGTGAAGAGGGTAACGTCGCCGTTCAAGAAGCGACGCAGTGCCGCCGGGTCTTCGATCAGAAGCTCGGCCGTGTACTCGAGCCACTTCTGTTCGTTGTAACGAAGATTGAAGCGCGCGGCGATGGAATCCACGGTGTCGGCGACAATTTCGTCGCGTGTCGGCAGCGGGCGGCGGCCGACGGCGTTATACACAAAGGCGGGCGTGGTCGCCGGGACACCGTAGGACAGGACGAGCTTGTCCGGCGAATAGAACATTTCCGGGCGATGGTAGAATCGCTCGTTGACGATGGTCTCAATGGCGTCGTCATCCTCGGCGTCCACGGCGGTGGCGAGGTCGGGGGTGTTCTCGACAAAGTCTTTGATGTCGCGTTCGTAGCGGCCCCGGAAGGTCATCCTGTCCACCTTTTCACCATTAGCAGGTTGCGGAAAAAGTGTTTTTGACCCCGGACAACATTAATCCAACACTCACTCTCGTGATCGTAGTAATGCGTACTCTTCGCCGAAATCGTCTTTCGCCGGGTTTTTCCGCAACCTGTTAGGGCCGACGATTCGGACCTCCTGGCTGACGAACGTGTCAACGCCTTGCCAAACGGGAATCTCTCGCCGCGTGGCCGGCGGCGCCGGTGGCTCAGCTTGGCCGTCGCCGGTCGACGCTGGATTGTCCCCGCCTGAAGACGATGATGTGGCCGGGGCTGCTTGTGTGCCGCGCGGCAATTTGAGCGGCAGGGAATAGTCATATTTCTCCTCGAAGTATTCCGCGACGGCGCAGAAATCGAGCAGGAAGAAGCACGCCTTTTCGTAGGCGGTGTGACCTATGGTGAAGGTGTAGAGGCGCGTGCCTCGCCCTTTAATCTGGATGTACTCGGTCGGAGAAAAGACCGGGCGCATCAGGCCGATGTTGAGCAGGTCGCGGCAGTTGTAACCGGTGGATAGCATGTCCACGGACACGGCGATGCGCTCGGAGCGTTTACCGTCGCGAAACTCTTTCGCCAGCGACGAGGCGTCAGGGATGCGCGAGGTAATGGTCAGGGCGATGCCGGGCTGCAATTCGTTGAGGGTTTTGCTCAGGTTGGTCGCGTGGGTCTGGTTAACCGCGAAGATGATGGACTTGCCGATTGCACCCGCAGGGTCTCTCTGGGCTTCTGTGAGAAAGGCTTCGCACATGAGCCGGTTGCGGGCCGGGGTAAAAATCCTCTTCTCCAGGTCCTGAATTTTGAAGTTCTCTTCCTGCTCGTCAACGACAACGGCCCAGCCGGAATCGGCGAGCGTCTTCGTAGTGATGTCAGAGCGCAGGTCAAAAATTTTCGGCAGACAGAGGAATGGCCCTTGCGGGTCTTTGACGGCGTCGATGATGTCATAGCGGAACGTCGGGAAGCCCGGCTTGCAGCCGAAATAGTGGTAAGTGTCGCGAAGCTGGCGGGCTTCGAGTGCCTTGGGATTATCTTCCGCCAGTTGCGCGGCGTCGATGTTCTTGAGATACGCCTTGGGCGTGGCGGTGAGGCCGATACGGGTGGCCTGAAAGAATTGTACGACTTCGCGGGCGTCGCCATAAATTGAGCGGTGGGCCTCGTCGTTGATGACGAGATCGAAATAGAACGGCGTAAACTCTTCGCGGTAGCGGCGGCCGGTCATGAGCGATTGGATCGTGGCCACCACAACGGAAGCGCCAAGCAACTCGCCGATGCGTCGGGCCGTCTTGTAGATGACCGGCTTGAACTCCGGCAATACTACCGCAAAATCTTCCATCGTCTGCTTGGCGAGTTCGATGCGGTCAACGATAAAGAGAACCCGCTCGGCGTTTCGGGTGACGAGAAAGCGCCGGATGAGTGCGGCACAAAGTAGGGTCTTGCCGGTCCCGGTCGCCATCTCGAGCAGGAATTTGCGGCGGCCTTCAGAGTCGAAGATGCGGGCAATCTCGTCCATCGCCCGAATTTGGTAGCGCCTCAGGGTGAGGTCGTGTTTGAGGTGGCGCAGATAGTCGGGGGTGATGATTTCACTTGACAGCGGGCGCGGGGGCTGGAGGTTCTTCAAGCGGACGCGTTCAAGGTCCTCCCGCGAGGGCAGGCGTTCTATACGGTAGGCGTCGCGTTGGCCGGCGCGCTCGTAATTCCAAAACCAATGCTCGCGGCCGTTGGACAGAATGACGAACGGGGCTTTGAGATTCTCGGCGTAGCCGCGGGCCTGCTCCTTAGCGTCATAGGGGTCGAGGTCCTCTCGCTTCGCCTCGACCACGCATAGCACGCGGCCAAGGCGCTCTTTGAGCAGGTAGTCTGCGCGACCGTTGGTGGTGTGGAACTCGAATTGAACCTGCCGAGGGTTCAGGAGGTCCCAGCCGCTGAACTCAAGCGCCTTGTCGATAAGGATTCGAGAAAAGGCTTCTGGTTGGCCTGGCACTGCGCCTCCTGGATGGCTTCGATCAGGCAGGAAACTAGCATGCCGCATGGGCTACTACGAAGTGGACCGACGCCTGTGGGATCCGCACGCGCCCGCGTGCCCGGTTCTGGTATAAGGAAGGGCACGAGCCCGGTTCAACGCGATGCGATTGCACTTCGGCACCAACCGCTTCAATTTCCTGGATCCCTCCCGGCTCATCCGCTCGTGCAGGGACGCGGAGGACGCGGGCTTCGACCATCTGTGGTTTCCCGATAGCCAACTGCACTGCGGCGACGTTTTCCTCAACCTTCTAACCGCTCTTCAACACACGGAGCGGGCCAGCGTCGGCACATTGATCGTCAACCCGGTAACACGGCATCCGAGCGTAACCGCCGCCAGCATCGCGGCGGTGGATTCGTACGCGCCGGGCCGCGTCATGTTGGGTATCGGTGCGGGCGACACAGCGGTGTTGCAGGTCGGCCTGCGTCCGGCGCGCCTCGCCGAAATGGAGCACGCGGTGGCCGCGATTCGCGGACTGCTCGCCGGCCAGACGATTGAATTCCGCGCCGCCCGGCCGGCGCGCCTCGATCGGCCGCGCGCCGTGCCCGTCATCATCGCGAGCGGCGGACCCAAGACGCTGCGGATAGCGGGAGCGAACGCCGACGGCGCGGTGCTGCGCATCGGCGCCGACCCTGAATTGATCCAGTGGGGCTACGATGAATTCCGCGCCGGCGCGCAGGCAGCCGGGCGCGACCCGGACGCGTTGTTCGTGGCGGTGCACTTGCATACGGTGATCACCGACGATCAGGAACTGGCCAACGCGCGCGGCCGCGTGCTGGCGGCGGGCTACTACGAGGTGAACCGGCGGCTGTGGGATAGGCTCGGCCTGCAATGGCCGTGCGCGCCGGTCGAGAAGATACTCGAGCGGGTGTGGCCGGACTTCCATCATGCCGAGGACATGGAACTCGCCGCGCGGATGGTCGCCGAAATTCCGCTCGAGGCCGCCCGCCGCTTCTGCCTGATGGGCAGCGCCGCCGAGGTGCGCGAACAACTCGAGCGCCTGGTCTCGCGCCTGCCCTGGATGCGGCACGTCACGCTGCAACCCAATCTCCCCGGCGCGGCGTTCATCGCCGCCTGCGCGCGCGCGGTGATTCCGGCTTTCCGCTAAATTGACGCCGGCTGCGTTGCCCGCGCGCCTCGTGTGTGGATAGGCTTGGCTTCCATGGATAAGACGGCCATCCAGAGCTATGTCGAGCGGCTGTGGGATCAATCGATCCTGCCCGAGCTGATCGAATACATTCGCATCCCCAACAAGTCGCCGGCTTTTGATCCCGAATGGCGCGCGCACGGCCACATG
>JAKAWO010000162.1 GCA_021827255.1 Acidobacteriota bacterium
GAAGCCGTCGCCAGCCAGGGAAAAGCGAAGAAATGAGTGGGGTCGGAAAGCCGTCGGGTCCCATGCCACCGTCAGCACATTGCGTCGGCTTTTCGCCAGGCCAGTTCAGCTAATCCCTTTTCAGCCGTCACGACGCATGTCTCCGCCAGAATGATCCCAAGCGGGCGAGAGCCGACGCTGTCCGCGCGAACCTTCCTCTGGGAAAGACGACGGGCCAACGCCTCCGCCATCGGGCGGGGGAACTGAATCCCGACACCCACATAGAGCACTCCGCAGGTTGGAGGGTTGTGAGCCAGCCGTCGCCTTCCGAGGTGTCGTGCGCAGTTCGTAGTCTTAAGCTTTTCATTTGGAACTGGTCCCGCCCGTCTTCTTCACGAAGTACCGGTGGATCGTCCCATCCTCAGTGAGTTCGGGATGGAACGTGGCGGCCAGGATGTTGCCCTGTTCAACCAGCACCGGCAGGCCATTCGCGCGGCCCAGCACCTTGACGCCATTCCCCACGCGGCGAATGATCGGCGCGCGGATAAACACCATCTCCACAGGATGATCGAAAAGCTCGGGACATTCGCCCTGCTGGACCGAGCTATCAATTTGTCGGCCGTAGGCGTTGCGCTCAATGGAGATGTCGAGCAAACCAAGGCTTTGCTGCGGCGGGTTCAGAACCTCTTGGGCCAGCAGGATCACACCGGCGCAGGTTCCGAAGACCGGCTTGCCTCGGGCGGCAAAATCCTTGATCGCCGGACCCAAGTCTTCGTCGGCGAAAAACTTCAACATGGTGGTGCTCTCGCCGCCCGGCATAATGAGGCCGCCGATTTCGCCGAACTCCGAGGCGTGCTTGACCAGCCGCCAGGCTACCCCGAGGCACTCCAGCATCCTGGCGTGCATCCCGAAGTCGCCTTGCACGGCGAGGATGCCGATGGAATGGGAATTCGCCATACGGGTTAGCTTCCGGCGGGCTTCAGCAATCGCGCCCTCAAGGTAATGGGCGTCGCGGCCAGCGCTTTAGAAACTGGGCAGCCTTTCTTGGCGCCTTGCGCGACTTCCAAAAACTTAGCTTCGTCGAGGCCGGGAACCTCCGCTTCCATTTCGAGATCAATGGCGGTGATGGCAAAGCCCGTCTCGAGCTTGTCAAAGTGGACGGAGGCGGTGGTGTGAACTCGCTTGGGCGTGAAGCCCGCTTTCGCCAGGCCCGCCGAAAACGCCATCGAAAAGCATCCCGCGTGCGCGGCAGCGATCAGCTCTTCGGGATTGGTCCCGGCGCCGTTCTCCATGCGCGACTTGAACGAAAACGGTCCGTCGTAAGCGCCCGTCCCCAGCCTCATGCGTCCGCTGCCTTCCATCAGATTTCCTTGCCACTCAGCTTCCGATTTGCGAATGGGCATCCTTGTCTCCTTTCGATGATCGCGTGAAGTGCTATTGGGCGAATGACGTGTGGGGGGAAGATTGAGCGAATTCAGGGGCGCTGCGCGCCGTAATCTTCCGTCCGTAATGGTGCTGCGCCGCTGTTCATTCGCTTCATCACTCAATCGCCCAATTTATGAGTTCCATCCCTTGGCCTTTCGCAGCTCGGTGATGTGCGCCACATGGTGCCGCCCGTGCCAGGCATAGAGCGCCAGGTAGCGGTCTAAACTCACCTCGCCGAGCTCGGGGTGGCGAAGTGTGCGGGTGAACTCCGCCGCTGACATGGATTTGAGCAGCGTCACAAAGCGCTGGTGCAGCGCCTCGAACAGCGTGAGCGAGGCCTCAATCGCCGCCTTCGCGTCCGGCAGGTTCGCCCAAAGTTCCTGGTCGTAAGTCTTGATCGCCGGCTTGTCTTCCGTCAGCGCCAGCTTGAAGCGAACGTAAGAGTTCATGTGGCTGTCGGGCAAATGATGCGCCACTTGCCGCACCGTCCATCCGCCCTCACGATACGGCGTATCGAGTTGCTCGTCGCTCAAGCTCTTCACCGCCGCGCGCAACTTCCCCGGCGCTTCTTCAATCTGCTGGATGTACGCCCGCCGGTCTTGTTCCGTGACCTTCTCCGGCCACACAAAGTTGCCGATGGGATAGCGTGCGTCTGTCATGGCTTCATTCCTTGTACCAGAATTTCACCGCTAGCCCTGTTGTGCATATGGACACCTTGCCCACCCAGCGGCGTTCCACATGATGTCGAACGGCTGCCGCATTAGCGCGCGTAAATCAGCATCGAAGCTCTCCAGGAGCGCTTCGGGGATCGCGACTATGTCTCTGTCAAACCGCCCGACGCCCCTCCGGAGGAATAGTGCCCTGTTCTCCGCAGGGCCGATATTATACCCCCGGACTCCCACGAGGGTTATCATCACCGCAAGGGGCGGAAATACCCCAAGATGCGGGAGGGACGAAACGTAACGGCCCAGGGCGGCAAGTACATTCCCCTCGAGAGTTACACCATTGAGCCAGTGTGGCGCGCCTGAGTTGAAGCAGGTATCGACGGTCTCAATTGCGCCATTCCGGAAAATCTGAAGGTAGGCAAAAGCGGAGCCGTCCTCCCACGCGCCGGTCCACCTCACAAGACCCTCAAAGTTGAACCGATTGTCCCAAGATAGGTTGGCCTCCCCGAGCGGGATCAGTTCTAATTCGCGGCTCACGGTCCCGGCCGACTTGAGGTCAACGCTCAGAGGCGACGAAAATCCAGCAAGCGGGACGACGTGAAGCACGACCTTCGGCCATTCCCTGAGTGGTACGGGCGTTTCGCCGGCAACAATCCTCGCGATCCGGTCGAGCCGGAAATTTCGGATACGTTCTTCGATTTTTTCGGAAAGCAGAAAAGCAGCCCGAATTTCGTCCACGTCGAGCTGACACTTCCCGTTGGAGTTGCGGGCGTAGAAGCGCGACGCACCGCCATACGTGACCATGTGAGGCGAAGCGAAGCTTTTCGGAACGCGGATGACGACAGCTTTCCTGCCATTGGCCAAGGGGACGGCCCGCACATACACCCCGGGTATCCTAGGCTTGATTCCGTCGCGAATACGACTGTCGAGGCTATTGACCGTCGCGCCAGCGTCAGCGAGATCGAGACCGCAAAGGTCCACCGGCTCGCTATGCTTTTCCTTCATCCCGTACATGAGATGCCCCCCACTGGCGTTGGCAAATGAAGAGACGTCAGCAAGAAATTCCTTCTTGTCTGCGTCGGAGGCCTCTGGAAGGGCCTGCTTGTACTCGATGGTCTTCAGTTCTGAGACCTTGTTCTCAATAAGCCCTCGGAAGTCGGCCTCGTTGATCTCTTCGATGGGCTTTTCTAAGGGCACGATGGATCCCCGACCAGAAGCGCAAGAAGATTCGGAAAGCGACCCTCAGACCTGCACGTATTCGGTCGTCGAGGAGGGCTCGGGGACCGAACCCCCTTCCTCGCGCAGACCCTCAATGTGGAACTCGATTGCCTCTCGAATAAGTCGCAACACATCCTCGCGGGTTTCTCCCACCACCGCGCAACCCGGAAGGTCCGGCACATACGCACCCCAACTGTTTTCGCCCTTCTCAGCGATGACGAGATATTTCATTGTTTAAAAGTGCAGTCACGCTCTGAACTTAGCACTCAGCTTTCAGTTTACAGAATTCATAATTCAGAATTCAAAACTCAGAACTTACCACCCTCTCGTTTGCAGCAGCTCTTCGGGCTTGAGTTTGGCGACGTCAATGCCCTTCATCGCTTCGCCCAATTCTTCCGAGCACTCAGCGATGACGGCCGGTTCGTTGTAGTGCGTGGTGGCGCGAACGATGGCCTTGGCGCGCTTGGCCGGGTCAGCAGATTTGAAGATGCCGGAGCCGACAAAGCAGGCTTCGGCGCCCAATTGCATCACCAGCGAAGCGTCCGCCGGCGTGGCAATTCCGCCGGCGGAGAAATTGGGGACGGGCAATTTGCCATTTTGACCCACCCATTTGACCAGATCGTAAGGCGCGCCGAGTTCCTTTGCCTTCGCCATCAATTCCTCTTCACGCAGCGTCGTCAACTGGCGAATTTCGCTCGTAATGGCGCGCAAGTGGCGCACGGCCTCGACGATGTTGCCCGAACCTGCTTCGCCCTTGGTGCGAATCATGGCCGCGCCTTCACCGATGCGCCTGAGCGCCTCGCCCAGATTCCGCGCCCCGCAGACAAACGGCGCCTTGAACGGCCATTTGTGGATGTGATGTTCTTCATCCGCGGGCGTGAGGACTTCGCTTTCGTCAATGTAATCCACGCCGACGGATTCGAGCACCTGCGCCTCGGCAAAGTGCCCGATCCGAGCTTTCGCCATCACCGGAATCGAGACGGCGTTCATAATCTCCTTGATGACCTTGACCGACGCCATCCGCGCCACGCCGCCTTCTTTACGGATGTCCGCCGGCACACGTTCGAGCGCCATCACCGCGCAGGCGCCGGCGTCTTCGGCGATCTTGGCCTGCTCGGCGGTCGTCACGTCCATGATGACACCGCCCTTCAGCATCTCCGCCAGGCCGACTTTGAGTTTCATTTGCTGATCGTATTCCCACATGGTTGTTCTCCTTCGGCTGCCCGACAGCGGCTCTCGAAATTGGCCGCGCGCAAGCCGGAAAGCTCTCAAAATCCGGGATGGTCCTATCCTAACACTCGATTGGCTGTCGCGACTAGATGGTTGGCCAATCCTCTGCGGAAGACGCGAGCCGCAGCCGGGCGCGCAGCCGCGCGCGCAAATCGGCGGGCGTCGAGGGATTGCAGGCGACCAAGAACCACAAGGGTTCATGCTTGTCGTCCGCCATTTTTTGCAGAATGGAGACGGGCGTTCGAGGGTGCCGCGCCACGTTTTCGCGCACTGCGGCATACGGATGGAGGGAAAACGCGGCCAGCAGCTCCGACGGCGCAGCAGGATGCTCACTCAGCGCCCTCGCCAGCAGATAGTCCTCGGGCGCGAGCGCAGCCGCCAAGCGGAGAAGCTGCGCGGGCGATGTCTCGCGTCGCCGCGCCGCGCGCAGCTTGGTGTCAAACCCGGGCGTGATGCGGTTGAGCTCCATCCTTCGAGCTTCCATCAATCCTATGAGCGCCCGAATTTCTGCCGCTTTGCGCCTTGCTGGCAGCTTGGCGCGCCGCACCGAGGCCAGCACGTCCTCCAAATGCCGCCGCTCGCCAAAGATCGCCTGCGTGCCGCGGAAGACCCGCCGCGCTCGGTGTTTCTTCCGGTTATCTGGCTCTGCCATGCTCTCCGCCTCAGTATTATTCGTGCCGAACGGCCGCGGCGCTTCGCCGGGCCTCGAGAAGTTCAGGTCCGCTGCAAAAACGGGTTCGTCGCGCGCTCCTGGCCGATGGTGGTCGGCGAGCCGTGGCCGGGGAAAACCGGCGTCGCGTCGGGGAATTGCATCAGTGTGCCGTGAATCGAGGCCAGAATTTGCCCCAGGTCGCCGCCCCAAAGGTCGGTTCTTCCGATGCTACCCTGGAAAAGCGTGTCGCCGCTGAAGAGCCGTGCTTGCTCGCCGTCCAAGTAGAGCGAAATGCTGCCGGGCGAATGGCCGGGCGTATGCAGCGTCTGGAGCGAAAAATTCCCGACCTCCAGCCGGTCGCCTTCCTTCAGAAACTGTTCCACCTCAGCCTTGCCCGGCGTTTCAATTCCCAGCCACGCGGCCTGTGCGTCGAGATTTTCATAGAGCGGCAGGTCGTCGCGATGGAGCAGGACCGGCGCGCCCGTCGCCCGGTGAAGCTTTTCCAGCCCGCCCACGTGGTCAATGTGGGCGTGCGTGGCGACAATGTATTTCACCTTCAAACGATGCTGGTTGAGGACTTCGCGCACCCGCTCGATCTCGTCGCCCGGATCAATCACCACCGCTTCGCCGCTCTCTTCGTCGCCGAGGATCGCGCAGTTGCAGGACAACAAGCCGACGGGCAGGATTTTGTGGATCATGGATCGCCTATTCGCTCATCATTCTAGCCGCGCTGCCGCCGGAGAGCCAGCCCTTGCGCGTTGACTTGCCCCTCCGCGGTTCATATACTCGATTCGGCTTTGGAACGCGCGGGCTGGAGGGGCGCGCGGGGCGCGGAAAGCTGCTGGGTGGACGTCCGCAACTGTTCCGGGGCGCGCGGTGTGCTGGCTCCCCGGCAAAGAACTTTGACGTTGTCGCCCGCCCTAAGATAAGGAGAGCGCATGGCTGCCTTGAGCAAAAAGGAAATTCAGGAGAAATTGAAAGAGTTCCCCGGCTGGTCCCATGAGGGCAAGGCCATCCGGCGAAAATTCACCCTCGCTTCCTTCATGCCCGCGATTGAACTGGTCGACAAAATCGCCCAGGCCGCCGAAAAGGCCGGACATCATCCCGACCTCACGATCAATTACAATGTCGTGGGCATTTCACTTTCCACTCATAGCGAAGGCGGCGTCACCGAAAAGGATTTTGACCTCGCCCGGCAGATTGACCTACTGGCGGCGAATCCCTCCTGAACTGTCCGGCCCGCGCGACACCTGACGCCCGTGGGCTGAAGTCTGGATTCAGAACGCATGGATACATTTTTCCAATGGATTCATCTGAGCGCCGCGGTCATCGGCGTGGGTGGCATGGCCTTCCTGCTTTTCGCGCTCTTTCCGGCAACCGGCTTTCTCGGGGAAGAGCACCGCAACCGACTTCTGCGCGAGGTCTTGGGCAGGTTCCGCTGGATCACTTGGGGCGTGATTTTCCTGTTGCTCGTTTCGGGGCTTTACAACGTCCGGCTGGTCTGGTTGGTGCCCTGGGGCCGTTACTGGGAATTTCTGACTATCAAAATCATCCTGGCGTTTATTGTTTTTGCCATCGTCCTGCTGCTCACCCTTCCGGTCAGTCGCTTCAAATGGTTCCGCGCTCGGCGTGAGCTTTGGCTCAGCATCGCTTTCACCCTGGCCATGATCGTGATTTTGATTTCGGCCTACCTGCGGCGGGGATAAC
>JAKAWO010000163.1 GCA_021827255.1 Acidobacteriota bacterium
ACACGGGCATGGGACTGGCGCTGGTGGCGGCGGTGAAGGGTTACAAAGCCATTTTCACCATGACGGACAAGCAGTCGAAGGAGAAAGTGGACCTGCTCAAGGCGATGGGGGCGGAGGTGATTGTCTGCCCGACCGCCGTTCCTCCGGACGACCCGCGCAGTTACCATTCGGTGGCCCGCAAACTTGCTCAGGACATTCCCAACGCCTACTACCCGAATCAGTACGACAACCCTTCCAACCCGGAGATTCACTATCGCGCCACAGGCCCGGAGATTTGGGAGGATTCGGAGGGCCAAGTCACCCATTTCGTCGCCGGCCTGGGCACCGGCGGAACGATCACCGGCATTGGGCGTTACCTGAAAGAGAAAAACCCAAATGTCAAAATCATCGGCGCGGACCCGGTGGGCTCGATCTTGCACGAATTCTTCCATTGTGGAACGACCGGCAAGGCGGAGACCTACAAGGTGGAGGGCATTGGCGAAGACTTTTTCCCGCGCGCCCTCGACTTCAGCGTGATAGACGACGTGATTCAGGTGAGCGACAAAGATTCATTCCTTTGGGCGCGGCGGCTGGCGCGGGCGGAAGGAATCTTCGCCGGCGGCTCGGCGGGCACGGCGCTGGCGGCGGCGATGAAGGCGCTGCCCAGCTTAAAAGAGAGCGACTTGGTGGTGGTGTTCATTGCGGACACGGGCATGCGATATCTGAGCAAAGTCTATAACAACGAGTGGATGAAGGATAACCGCTATTTGGAGGCGACCCTGCCGCTGAGCGCGGGCGAGATTGTTGGGGCGAAGCGCGCCATGAGTCCAGCGCGCGAGCTCGTTCACGTCGCGCCTGCCGACTCGCTCTCGGCGGCGCTCGAGCGAATGCAGACGAACGACTTCTCTCAACTGCCGGTCTTTGAGAAGGGCGAACCGGCCGGGTCGCTTTATGAAGACACGGTGCTGGGTCTGGCGCTCGATGGCAAGGACCTGCGGAAGCTCATCGTGCGCGAGGTCATGAGCGAGCCGTTTCCGGTTCTAAAGGCCTCGGCGGGAATCGAGCAGATCACCTCCTCCATCACCCGCGATTGCCCGGCCGTGTTTGTCCGCCTGGGCGATGGAAGTTACGAAATCTTGACCAAGTACGATATATTGCACGCTATCGCGCATTCCGTCGAATCGCCCGCCTAACCAGGCGACTTGAGTCCTATCGAAGGCGGATGTGGATCGAATATACTAGCGCGGTAGGGCAGGCGATGCGGCAAGGGACCCGGGACTTAAATCTGAATCCCACCTGCACGGAGCTGTCCTAAACACTGCCGGAGCAAAAATGGGCGAGCGAGTGACTCCTCAAGACGTGATGAAGGCGCTCGCCGCCGTCGCCGACCCCGTGGCGGGGCGCGACATCGTTTCGCTCGGCTACGTGAAGGATGTGGAAGTGGGCACGGACCGCGTTTCCTTGACCCTCCAATTTCCGACGGCGTCCCATGCCGGGCAAACGCAGATCGTTGCCGCCGCCCAGCGCGCCGTCGAGGGCTTGGGCGTCGCTGAGGTCCAGATTCGCGCCGCGGCGCCGCCGCCGGCCACGCGGGGCTCGAAGCTGATTCCCGGCGTCAAGGCCACCCTGGCGGTGGCGAGCGGCAAAGGCGGCGTGGGGAAATCCACCGTCGCGGCCAATCTCGCGGTCGCCCTCAAGGAACAGGGCGCCGCGGTCGGGTTGATGGACACCGACGTTTACGGCCCCAGCATTCCGGTTCTGCTGGGCGGCAAAGAAGAACCGCGCGTGGTGGAAGGCAAGCTGGCGGCGCCGGTGGAATACGGCATCAAGGTCATGTCCATGGCCTATTTTTTGCCGAAAGACGAAGCTGTCATCTGGCGCGGACCGATGCTGCACAAGACGATCCAGCAATTTTTGGGCGACGTGCGGTGGGGCGAGCTGGACTATTTGGTGATTGATCTGCCGCCCGGCACCGGCGACATTCAATTGAGCCTTTCACAGACGATTCCGTTGACGGGCGCGGTGATCGTCTCGACGCCGCAAGACTTGGCGCTGGCCGTGGCCTGGAAGGCGATCGCCATGTTTAATAAGATGAACGTGCCGATCCTGGGCATCGTCGAGAACATGAGTTATTACGTTTGCCCGCACTGCGGCGAGCGAGCTGAAATCTTCGGGCACGGCGGAGCGCGCCAGGCGGCGAAGAAGCTGGGGCTGGCGTTTTTGGGTGAGATTCCGCTCGACTCGGCGATTCGCGCCCAGAGCGATGCCGGCCGGCCGGTGGCGCTCGACCCTCAGTCGCCGCACTACGAGGCTTATCAAAACGTGGCGCGCGCGGTGCGCGAACAGGCGGAGCGGGTGAGCCGCGAAGCGCCCCAAGTGGTGATCGAGTAACCTGCCCGATGGCGCCCCAAAGCATCGCGCTCGGCGGACCCGGACAGACCGTGGTCATCGAATGGCCCGACGGCCACCCGAGCGCCTACCCGTATCAGTATTTGCGCGACCACTGCCCTTGCGCCACCTGCGCGGGTTCGGATGCGGCGCGGCGGCCGAAAGGCGCGGGCGTCTCCAGCGGCGCGCCGGCGCTACCCATCTTGGGTTCGCAAGCGCTCAAGCCGCTGCGCGCCGAGCTGGTGGGCCGCTACGCGTTGCAAATTTTTTGGAGTGACGGCCACTCGTCGGGGATTTATACTTTCGACTACTTGCGCAGCCTCTGCCCGTGCGAGCCGTGCTCGGCGGGACGCGAGGTGGCCGGCTAACGGGCCTTTGGGAACGCGCCGGCCTCGCGCGCCAGGCGGCGCGAAGCGGGGCGGCGGAGGGAGAATAAAATGACTTTGCGCGCTCTGGTTCCTTTCATCGCTGTTCCCGCGCTTTTCGCCGGTCCACTCCTGGGCATGGCCGTAGCGTGGCCTGGAGGCGGCGCGCGGGCGCGAGCTGCTCGCGGACTTCTGCTGGTCGCCAACAAAGGCGATCAGACGGTTGGCATCATTGATCCCATCGCCGGCCGCGAGATCGCCACCATCAAAGAAACCGGCTTTACCGTCCACGAACTCGTCGCCTCGCCGGACGGCCGAAGGGTGTACGCGCCCATCTACGGCAATTCGGGCGTGGGGAGCCCGGGGACGAACGGCCGCGCCATTGACGTCATCAGCGTCCCGGAGCGCCGCGTCGTTCATGTGATTGACCTCGGACGCGGCGAGCGGCCGCATTGCATCCGCTACAATGCGCGCGACGGGTTGCTCTATGTCACTACGGAAATCACCGATTCCATCACCGTGATTGACCCTAAAACGGACCAAGTGGTCGGCTCGATCCCCACCGGGCAGCCGCAGTCGCACATGCTCGCTCTCACCCCCGCCGGTCGGCGAGGCTACACGGCGAACGTCGGGCCGGGAACCGTCTCCGTCCTGGACCTCGAGACGCGGAAGGAAACCGCCATCATTCCGGTCGCCAAGGAGATTCAGCGAATTTCCGTCTCGATGGATGACCGATGGGCGTTCACTTCTGACCAGCATCGGCCTCGCCTGGCCGTGATTGACACGCGCACCAACAAAATCGCGCGCTGGGTCAAGCTGCCCGGCATCGGTTACGGAACCACGCCAACGCTCAACGGAAAATACCTGCTCATCGCCATCATCAATAAAGACGAAGTCGCGGCGCTCGATTTGAAAACCATGAAAATCGTTCACACCATCGCCGTGCCGCACGCCCCGCAGGAAATTGTCCTCCGCCCCGACGGCCGCGTGGCTTACGTTTCGTGCAGCCAGACGCGCAAAGTCGCGGCCATCAACCTCCGGAGTTGGAAAGTGGAAAAGCTGATCGCCGCTGGCCGCAACGTGGACGGCATGGCCTGGGCCACCCGGCAATAGCTCGCTGGATCGTGCCCTGATCGGGAGACGGCATCGGTCAGACTGCTGGAAATTGCCTCGTCGAAGGCATGTTGAACGGCCTCCCCGCCCGCACGCCCAACGCGCGTGACGGGGCGCAGACTGTGCGAGGAATGGGGCGGCATCACAACACGGCCCGCCGCCCCAACGCCGGACGTGTTGAGCGGAAGACCCGGGTTGAGCAGTTTGAGCTTCTGTGCCGTGCGGTCTGAGGGTGGCTATAATGGGCGGTCATGGCAGCGAGCCGAGAACGTGAGCCGCTCGAAGAACTTCGCCGCGAACTGGAAGACTTCATCCGCTCCCTCGCGCATCCCGTCGTTACGGAGGACGACGCGGAACTGTTTGACCTTTCGGTCACCGAGTGGCGGCTGTCCATCGAGTTCGGCAAGCTGATCTTCGAGGCGTGGAACTCGGCGCGGAGCATCAGCCGCCGGCTCGAAGGACGAGCCTATCGCGACGGTCGGCGGCTCGGCGTTTTCTCCCACCATTCTCGCGCCGGGCGCACAACGACCCTGGAGTTTCGCGAACAGCCTCACGACACGCCGGGCGGCGAGCGTATTCTCAGCCGCGATGAGTTCTCCCGGCGGCTGGTGGCCATGCTGGGGCATCAGTATCCCGGATGGCGGCTTGAGCATGTGAGCCATCGCTCCGACCGCGAGTTTTCTCTCTCGACCTGGTACACCCGCGGCCTCGCGAGACATGGGCAAAACGGTTGGGCGTTTCTCGCCCTGGACGAACATGAGCCGGCGGCAGCCGCGGACAGCATCGTGGCCTTTGGCCTGATCTGGCTGGAGTGGCTGCGGCATCATGCGGGCCGCACGGTTGTTTCCGGTCTCAAGCTGTTGATGCCGCGCGCGGCGGTCGAATTAAACGCCGCGCGGGTGAAATGCCTTAATCAGCGCGCAGTGAAGGTTGAGCTTTTCGAGTGGAAACCCGGCGACGCCGCTCCCCGGCCAGTGGACATCAGCTCCTTAGGCGAGCTGGCCGCGAGGCTGGTGGTTCGCCGGCAAGGTGAGGTGCTGCTCGAACGTCATCGTGAAAGGCTACGCGAGCTCCTTGGGGACGCCTTTGACCGCGTGAGCATCGTTCCGGATTCAACGGGGAACGCTTTATCAGTGCGAGTCGCGGGGTTGGAGGTGGCGCGAGTGGAGGGCGATCTTTCGCCGCGTATCCTGTTTGGTTTGGAGGGCAGTGTTCGCCAGTACAGCCCCAAGGAGCGACCGAAATTCTTGGCGTTGATCGAGTCGGCGCTGGAGCGGCGCACGGCGCGTAATCCCAACCCGCAGGATGAGTTTTACCGCCTCCAGAGCGAGCGCTGGCTGGAGAGCATTCTGATCAGCGACATCACGAAAGTGGATCCTGAGCTTTCGCCCCGGCTTGTCTATTCGCAGGTTCCTTCCTTTGCGGGCAATGACCGCGGCGTGATGGACATCCTCAGCGCCAGCCGAAGCGGCCGGCTGGCAGTCATCGAGCTGAAACTCGAAGAAGAGATCAACCTGCCCTTTCAGGCGCTCGATTATTGGATGCGAGTGGCTCATCTGGCTGAGGGAGCGAAGCTCCAGGAGTACGGCTATTTTCCCGGGGCGCAGCTCGAAGCGTCGCCGCCGCGATTGTACCTGGCCGCTCCGGCGTTCCGGTTTCATTCGACGATCGAGAGCTTGCTGCGCTATTTCGATCCGACCATTGAAGTAGTCCGAGTCGGAATCAACCAGGGCTGGCGCGAAGGAGCGCGCGTGCTGTTCCGCCGCACGAGATCAGAGCGTCCGTACTTTGAGTGACCCCGCAGAGAGCTGTTCGATTGCGCGGCGGATGAAGAGCTGGCTTTCCATCCGACCCGCGGCAATCGTCAGTTCAGAACAGCCGGTCTGAGTCGAGGAGCAATGTGACCGGGCCGTCATTCACTGCTTCGACTTCCATCATCGCCTGGAACTCCCCCGTGGCGACTCTCATACCCAAAGATCGAAGAGCTTCGATGAATGCTTCGTAGAGGTCGCGAGCCGCTTCGAGAGGAGCGGCCATCGTGTAGTTCGGGCGCCGGCCCTTGCGACAGTCACCGTACAAGGTGAATTCAGAGACCACCAGCAGCGAACCGCCGCTTTCAGCGGGCGCAAGGTTCATCTTTCCGGACGCATCGTTAAAGACTCTGAGGGCGGCGACCTTGGCGGCAAGGGATTGCGCGGCTTCAAGGGTGTCGCCTTTGCCGACCCCAAGGTAAACCAGCAACCCCGCGCCAATCTCCCCCGTCACGCGCCCACCGACTCTCACGCGAGCGAGCTTGACCCTTTGGACGACGACTCGCATTGAAGGCCTCACTCTGTTTCCGACCTTAATTATGCCGAAGGTTGAGGCTTAATGGGGCGAGTGGAATCGAGGTAAGGCGTAAAATGAGCGAAGTTTAACGAATGGATGTAAAGATTACACTGTGTTTATAAAGTAAACACTTTTTCATGAGGTTTAACCAAGAATTGTCTAATGTTTTTGAGTAAACTATGTATAATCAGTAAGTTGCGTGCTTGACAGAAAAAGTGTCCCAAACGTCCCCATTGTCCCATTTTTGGCTGATAGGCTAGGAATGCGAGTTGAGGGACGGGGGCTGAGGCAAGGGAGCGAGGCTCGAAGGAGGCCCGGCATGGGTGGTGGCAGAGGTGTGTCTGGAGGAAGCGGGGGGTCGAGCGGAGTGACGGCCAAGGCGAGCGGGTCAGAGAGCGGGGCGAGCGGCGGCTCAAGGCTGACGAGCGGGGCGGCGGGCGGGGCGCCGTCGCGGCTGGGGCAGGTGACGGAGTTCCACCTGATGGAGCGGATTTTTGACGGTTGCGACCGGCTGATGCGCATGGCCTGCGCGTTTTCTTCCGTGCCGGTGGCATTTCTGGCGGGGCTGGTGGCGAACGAATCGGGCGGCGACGCGCGCGCCATGCGGTTTGAGCCGGCGGTTTACGACCATCTGGCGGCGGTGGCGCAGGGAGGGCGGCCGGCTTACGGGGCGATTGGCCAGAAGGCGCTGGAGGCGGAGAT
>JAKAWO010000164.1 GCA_021827255.1 Acidobacteriota bacterium
CGAGCGCCGGGACGGCTTCATCATCGAAGAAGGGCCCGACAGCTTTCTGACCGAGAAACCTCATGCTGCCCAACTGGCGCGAGAGGTTGGGCTCGGTGACGCGCTAGTCGGCTCGAACGACGGCGAGCGGCGGACTTATATCGTCCATCATGGGCGGCTGGTTCCGCTGCCCGACGGTCTGATGTTGATGGCCCCGACGCAGCTCTGGCCGGCGGTCACCTCGCCGCTGATCCCCTTCGGCAGCAAGCTCGCGATGGCGCGAGACTGGTTTCGATCTCCCAGCGCCGCGCCGGATAAACTCGAGGATGAGAGCGTGGCAACGTTTGTGCGGCGACATTTCGGCCGAGGGATTCTCGAAAATATTGCCGATCCGCTGCTGGCCGGTGTTTATGGCGGTGACAGCGAGCAGCTCAGCATCCGGGCAACGCTGCCGCGCTTTTGGGAGATGGAGCAAAAGCATGGCAGCTTGATCAAAGCGGCGATGGAAGCTCGAAGTCGCCACCTCGGAAGCGGGGCGAAGAAGGGAGCGGCCGCGGGCGCTCGTCCGCTGTTCACCACGCTTCGCAGCGGGCTGGAACAGTTGGTGGAGGGCGTTGCGGCGAAGCTTGAGACGTCCAGGACCTTGTTGGGACAAAAGGTGGCAGGGATCGAAGCGTTGGATCGGGTTCAGCCGCGATTTCGAGTTCACGCCGAGAGTGGGGAGTCCCACGAGGGCGACGCGGTGATTCTGGCCCTGCCGGCTGGCGAAGTGGCGCGCCTGCTGGGGCGAATGGAGCCCGAAGCGGAGTGGCTCGGAACGCTGCCTAGCAGCTCGGTGGCGACCGTATCGCTAGCCTACGATGACCAGGTTCGAAGGCGCCTGCCGCCAGGTTTTGGTTTTCTGGTGCCGAGAAAAGAGAAGCGAAGGCTTCTGGCTTGTACGTTTGTGCACACAAAGTTTCCGGGACGCGTCCCGGACGGCAAAGCGCTGCTGAGATGCTTCCTGGGTGGGACGCGAGACAGCGAGGTGGCGCGCCTCAGCGAGCCGGATCTCAGGGCTATAGTGCGCAGTGAACTGAAAGGCATCCTGGACCTCGACGCCGAACCCCTTTTCCTGCGAGCTTTCTGCTCTGCCAATGCCATGCCGCAGTATGGGATAGGGCACGGTGAGCGAGTGAGACGAATCGAGGACCGCCTTTGCCCGGAACGCAGGATCTTCCTGGCGGGAAATGCGTACGCCGGCATCGGAATCTCCGATTGCATCCGGAGCGGGCGTGAAGCGGCGCGCCGGGCCTTACAAGCGATGGGGCCATCCTGCGGCGTCGTTTCGATGTCACAGAACCCGGCTTGCTGAAGGCTCGAGACGGCGACGGTGGCGGAATCTGGTTTCTGCACTTTATTGCGAAACCATCGGTTCGCTCGCTTGCCTAGCCCGACAAATGCAATCTCTCGTCCAAGAGCTTTCCTAAAGACTGAGTTGTGGTATTATTTTGGATTTAATAAGGCCGACTTTCTGCGATTGCGGTTGCGCCAGTCGGGGAACACTCGACCGGCGATGGTCCTCCAGCAGACTAGGGTCAAAGAATCGCGCACGGGAGACGCGCGGTTCGGCTGGAACGACAGCCCGGTATTGAAAGAGTGGAAATATGACGGAGATTTGGCCCCTGGTTGTTTACTTTTTCCTGACGCTGGCCATTGTGATGGGGATGATGGTCGTTTCCCACGTTCTAGGCCAGAGGCACAATGAGCGCGCCACGGGTTCGCCGTACGAATCAGGCATCGTCTCCGAAGGATCGGCGCAAGTTCGGTTTTCCGCAAAATTTTACTTGACGGCGGTGTTTTTCGTGATTTTCGACCTGGAAGCTGTTTTCATTTACGCTTGGGCGGTTGCAGCCGTCACGCTGGGATGGAGCGGATATATTGAAATTGTGATCTTCATCGCGATTCTGGTGGCGACGCTGATTTACCTGTGGCGGCTGGGCGGGCTCGACTGGGCGCCCCAAACCCGGCATCCGCGTTCCTGAAACGAGGCGGCATGAACTGGACCCTCAGCAAACCCAACGCTTCCGCTTCCCCTGCCGACGCAGGCGGCGGGGCGATGGAGGAGCGCGTTAAGGAGACGCTCATTCTTTCGCGTCTTCAGGATCTGGTGGCGTGGGGTCGAAAGAATTCTATCTGGCCGTTTGCCTTTGGCCTTTCGTGCTGTTTTGTGGAGATGGCGACCAGCATCACCAGCCGCTACGATATTGCGCGCTTTGGCGCCGAGGTCATCCGCGGCACGCCGCGGGAAGCCGACTTGATGGTGATTGCCGGAACACCGTTCATCAAGATGGCGCCGGTCATCCAGCGCCTCTACGAGCAGATGATGGAGCCGCGTTGGGTGATCTCGATGGGATCCTGCGCGAATTCCGGCGGAATGTACGACATTTACAGCGTCGTGCAGGGCGTGGACAAGTTTCTGCCTGTAGATGTTTACGTTCCGGGCTGCCCGCCGCGGCCGGACGCGTTCCTCGAGGGCGTGATGCTGCTCGCCAAGCTGGTGGGAAACGAGAAGCGGCCTTTGAGTTGGGTCCTCGGCCCGCAAGGGGTGGAGCGGCTGCCGATGCCCCCGGAACGGGACCTGAAGCGCGCCGAGCGGCAAAAGCTGGTCGAGCTTCGGCCGCCGGATGAGATCTGACCCGCTCCCGCTCGTATGATTGCCAACGCGACCATTCTGGACGATCTGCGGACCCGCTTCGGCGAGCAAGCCATCACGCCGCAGCCGACGCGCGATGAAATTCCGACGTTTTGGGCGGGACGGCAGAAAGTTCACGACATCCTTCACCATCTCAAGAATGAAATTGCGCAGCCTTATCGAATGCTCTATGACCTCACGGCTATTGATGAGCGAGAACACCAGCACCGCGATGGGCAGCCGGCAAGCGATTTCACCGTCGTGTATCATCTTCTTTCCTTCGACCGAAACGAGTACATCCGCATTAAAGTCCCGCTTCACCAAGAATCGCTGAGCGCGCCCACGGCCAGCGATCTGTGGCCCTGCGCCAACTGGTACGAGCGCGAAGTTTGGGACATGTTCGGCGTCCAATTCGACGGGCACCCGTTTTTGCAGCGGATCTTGATGCCGAAGACTTGGGTGGGCCATCCGTTGCGCAAGGACCACCCGGCGCGAGCCACCGAAATTGGCCCCTTCACGCAGCCGCCCGAAAAGGTGGACACCGAGCAGGAAGCGATGCGTTTCCGGCCGGAAGACTGGGGCATGAAGCGCGCGTCGGAGGACACGGACTTCATCTTTCTCAACATCGGCCCGCAGCACCCCGGCACCCATGGGGTGATCCGAGTCATCCTGCAGCTCGACGGCGAAGAGATTGTGGACGCTGTCCCGGAAATCGGTTTCCACCACCGCGGCGCCGAGAAGATGGGCGAGCGGCAAACCTGGCACACCTACGTTCCTTACACCGACCGGGTAGATTACCTGGGCGGCGTGATGAACGAGCTGGCCTACCTGACGGCGGTGGAGAAGCTGGCCGGCATTCCCGTGCCGCCGCGCGCCCAGGTGATTCGGGTGATGATGGCGGAGTTGTTCCGCATCATCAGTCACCTGGTGTGGTACGGAACCTTCGCGCAGGACTTGGGGCAGATGTCGCCGGTGTTTTACACGTTCAATGACCGCGAGCGGGCGTTTGACATTGTCGAGGCGGTGTGCGGAGCACGGATGCACCCCGTATGGTTTCGTATCGGGGGCGTGGCGCAGGATCTTCCCAAGGGCTGGGACAAGATGATCCGCGAATTCGTGGCCTACTTTCCCCGCCGCCTGGACGAATACGACCGCGAGGTGATGAAGAACCGGATCTTCAAGGCGCGGACCGTGGGCGTGGGCGAGATCACGGTTGAAGAGGCGATTGAATGGGGCGTCACAGGCCCCATGCTGCGAGCCTGCGGCCTGGGATGGGACTTCCGCAAGCAGCAGCCCTATTCGGGATACGAAAATTTTGAGTTTGAAATTCCGACCGCCCAGCACGGCGACTGTTACGACCGCGCCGCCGTGCGCGTGGCGGAGATGCGCCAGAGCCTCCGCATCATTGAACAGTGTGTAAAGAACATGCCGGAGGGCCCCTATACGTCCGAGCATCCGCTGGCTACCCCGCCCCTAAAAGAACGTACGATGCACGATATTGAAACCCTCATCACTCACTTTTTGAACGTCAGTTGGGGCCCGGTGATTTCGCCCGGCGAGGCGTTGGGCGCGATTGAGGCGACCAAAGGCAACAACGGATATTACCTGGTGAGCGATGGCGAAACGTGGTCCTACCGCACCCGTATCCGGACGCCATCCTTTCCCCACATCCAGATGCTCCCCCTGATGTGCCGGGGGCGGATGGTTCCCGACCTGCTCGCTATTCTGGGAAGCATGGATTATGTTCTGGCGGATATTGACCGATAGGAGTCCGAAGCAGTGCTGAGCGCTGAAGAACGGCACGAGATCGAAGAGGAGCTCAAACGCTATCCGAACAAGCGGGCCGTCTCGATTGACGCCATGAAGATCGTCCAGCGGCGGCGCGGCTGGGTGTCCGACGAGGCGTTGCGGGACATCGCCGAACTGCTGGAAATTTCCGTGGACGACCTCGACGGCGTGGCCACGTTCTATAACCTGATTTTTCGCAAGCCGCTGGGACGGCACGTCATTATGGTCTGTGACAGCGTGAGCTGCTGGATCATGGGCTATGACCGCGTGCGGGAACGCCTGACGAAGCGCCTCGGCATCAAAATGGGCGAAACCACGCCGGACGGCCGCTTCACGCTGCTGCCCATCGTTTGCCTAGGAACCTGCGATCATGCTCCAGCAATGATGGTGGACCAGCATCTCCACCGCGATCTCGATCCGGAGAAGATTGACGGCATTCTGGAGCAGTATCCCTAGCTCGTCGAAGGTTCGATGGAGAAAGTCCTAACACGATACATTCTACCGGATGGCGTTCCGCTCGACGCTAAGACCTACGAGAAAGCAGGCGGATACGAGAGCGTCCGTAAGGCGCTGAAGATGGCGCCCAAGGATGTGACCGAGACCGTCAAGCAATCGAACCTCCGCGGACGAGGCGGCGCCGGCTTCCCTACTGGCATGAAGTGGAGTTTTGTTCCGACCGGACCCAATACTCCGCGCCCCAAATACTTGTGCGCCAACGCCGACGAGATGGAGCCGGGAACGTTTAAGGACCGCCTGTTGCTGGAATCAGCCCCCCATCAGCTCATCGAGGGCATGATCCTGGCCGCTTACGCGATCGAAGCGGACGTCGCGTACATCTTCATTCGCGGTGAATACGTCCTGGCTATCGAGCGGCTTCAGAAGGCGCTCGCCGAAGCTTACCAAGCTGGCTACTTGGGCAAAAGCATTCTCGGCTCGGGTTTCAGCCTGGAGATGTACGTGCACGCGAGCGGCGGACGCTATATGTGCGGCGAGGAAACCGGCCTGCTGAACGCGCTTGAAGGCAAGCGAGCCAATCCGCGGACCAAGCCCCCTTTCCCCCAGGTGTCGGGCTTGTTTGGCAAGCCGACCATCGTCCAGAACGTGGAGACGTTGTCCAACTTGCCTCACATCCTCAACCACGGTCCTGAGTGGTTCAAGGGGCTGAGCAAGAGCGAAGATTCGGGAACCAAGCTTTACGGCGTGAGTGGAAAGGTAAAACGACCGGGTCTGTGGGAACTGCCCATGGGAATCACGATCCGTGAACTTTTGGAGGAACATGCCGGCGGCATGCGGGAAGGGCTCGCGTTCCGTGGCGTCTTGCCGGGCGGAGCTTCGACGGATTTTCTGGTGGCCCAACATTTGGACGTGAAAATGGATTTTGGCGAGGTGCAGAAGGCCGGAAGCCGCTTAGGAACCGGGACGATGATTGTTCTGGATGACCGGACTTGTCCGGTTGGCATGGTCCGCAATCTGGAGCACTTTTTCGCGCAGGAATCATGCGGCTGGTGCACGCCGTGCTGGAGCGGGCTATCGTGGTCGGAGCAGATCCTGACCAGCCTCGAAGAGGGCCGCGGAAATCCGAGCGACCTCGAAAAACTCGAATTTATCTGCAAGTTTTGCGCGCCGGGCAACACGTTTTGCGCCCTCGCGCCGGGCGCCGTCGAGCCGCTTCAGAGCGCGCTCAAATACTTTCGCGAGGATTTTGGCCGGCACATTCAGGCGAAGCACTGCCCGTGGAGATAGCTTTGACGAAGATTTTCGTTGAAAATGAACCGTACGACATCGAGCCTGACCAGAGCCTTCTCCACGCTTGCCTCAAGCTCGGGTTTAACCTGCCGTACTTCTGCTGGCATCCGGCGCTCGGGTCAGTGGGCGCCTGCCGCCAGTGCGCCGTGAAGCAGTTTCGGGACGAAAAGGACACGCGCGGCCGCTTGGTGATGTCTTGCATGACCCCGGCGGCGGAGGGAACGCGGGTCTCGATTGCCGATGCCGAAGCCGCAGCTTTCCGGAAGGGCGTCATCGAAGGGCTGATGCTGAACCATCCGCACGATTGTCCGGTGTGCGACGAGGGCGGCGAGTGCCACTTGCAGGACATGACGGTGATGACCGGCCACGACTACCGGCGCACCATTTATCCCAAGCGAACTTTTCGCAACCAGGACCTCGGGCCGTTGCTCAATCACGAGATGAACCGTTGCATCCAGTGCTACCGCTGCGTGCGGTATTACCGGGAGTACGCGGGCGGCACGGACCTGGACG
>JAKAWO010000165.1 GCA_021827255.1 Acidobacteriota bacterium
TGTCTGCATTCCTTTAAAAAAGATGGGGAACCGATTTTCCGGTTCCCCCAATTCCTTGCCAAGGTGAGGCCGCTGAATCAGCCGGCGAGCGGTGAATCGGCAGAACTGGCTTGCGTATTGTTCGAGTTCTGACGGATGACGCCCGATTCGTCCGTGTAGTACGAGTTGGTGCCCGTCGTGCCGCGCACAATCGGATCGGCCCAGAAGGCAAAGGTGTTGATGTGTCCGCTAGAGTCCGGCGCGCCGGGGGAGTAGGTGAAGGCGTAACCGCTCTTGCTGGCAGTGTCCGTGCCGCCCGTGGGAGCGAGCACGTTGTCCATCAAGCCCGCCGCCGTGCTGTCCGGCGTTGCGCCCGCCGTCGCCGGTGGTCCCAGATAGGTCAAATTGGCGGAGAAGCCGGTGTTGTAGGTTGTAGCGTAGGTGACCTCTGCCGTGTTGTAAGTCCGCAATGACCCGACGGCGGAAGCCTGATTGGCTGCGATCCGCGACCGCAGCAGGTTCGGAATAGCGATCGCCGCGATGATCAGAATGATCGCGATCACGATCAGCAGCTCGATCAGGGTGAAGCCCTTTGAGCTTTTTCTCATTCATCCTCCTAATTCAATTCGAATACTTTCGGTTTCTTCCCAGGGTTATCAGCATGTCTATGTGCATGCCGCGTGCCAACCCTTAGCAGAGGCGCGCGTCCCCAGAATAAGGTGACGCACTGATACTAAGGGAGTTAGCTACGCGGCCCACTAGGATTAGCTTGGAGGGAAGCATGATTAAGCCACTTTTTGTCAGTCAGCGTGACAAAATCTGGCGGGTCATCGAAATCATAACTGTACGCGGTAAACTGCCACGACGGGAGCGCTACGGTCGCGGCGCACGGCGAATCTCGTCAAGAAGCTCTCTTAGCCTCCCAACCGGGATCTCATTCCGGCCGTACCGCGAGGTGTTGTAAAGGTTGGTAAACTCTTGCGGAACTCGCCCCAGCCGCGAGCGGGTCAGCCGCTCCGCGAACTCCGTAGGGGTTTCACTGGGGCTTCTTCGGAAGCCTCTTTTGCGGGCCAACGTCAGAAAACGCTGATAGGTCAGCGTGGCTTCATGGGGTTTCAGATTGCGGTAATTTCCTCGAAATCTTAACACCCACATCAAGCGCAACTCTCCGAGCGTAAGCCCCTTCTCGCCGATCATCAGGAAAACAACAATCCCTGCCATCAGCAGAAGCACGATCAGCTTGTGAGCCATCAGGAGGCGCTCGATCTCGGAAGCCAAGCGGATGCCACGCTGCTTAAGGCCAAACAGGCGCTGGCGCGCGGCGCCCTGAAATTGCTTGGTGGTCTGCTCCACGCGGCGAGCCAACTGGACTTGGTGTGAAAAATCGTAGTTGATAATCCACTCGTTCCAGAAAAGGCCCAGGGCATCCAGATAATCATCCAGCTCGGAAGGGATAACGGGATTGGGATCGGGGGGAGTTGGATCGAAAGGAATCCATCCGTAGCCTGGGAAATAGACTTCCACCCAGCTATGGGCGTCGCGGGCGCGAACCACAAAATCTTTGCCGACCCTATTGTAGCTTCCGGTTTGAAATCCATTGACCAACCGCGCCGGAACGCCGAGGGTGCGAAGCATAATGGCCATGGCCGAAGCAAAATATTCGCAGTAGCCCTTTTTGGCTTTGAACAAAAAACTGCTGATGGGATGGCTCGATTGAATGCCGGACGGATTGAGGGTGTACCCAAAATGGTTCCGCAAGTAGTTCTGAATGGCGATGGCACGATCGTAGTTATTGGCGGCTTGGGCGGTGAGTTTTTCCGCCAGCGCTTTGATTCGGGGATCAAGGCGGGGCGGCAGCCGCAAATAGAGGAAACGCATTTCCTCCGTGTAGCGTGCCGGCGCCGCGCGCAACTGAGCGGGTGGAGGCAGGCCCACTCGTGAAATCACCTCGTACTGAATGGGCGATCCGAAGTGCTGCGGATTGTGCAAGGAGCGGGTCTGGTCGAGCGAGAGCATCCGCAACCGGCCGAAAATCTCCTCCGGGACCGCGGCGGCGAAAAGCACGTCCGTCGAGACCGGCGAGAGCAATACGCGGTAGCGTAAGAATCGGCGGGGACGGTTTTTAACGCCTTGGCCTTGGGGAACAATGAAGCGATGATAGGAGGCCGGGGGGAACATAACCTGGTCGGTATTGTCATTGTACCAATGCCGGCCGTCGAAGCTGTCCAAGCCCACGCCGCGCCACTTTACTCCCAGAAAATCTCGCGGGTCACCCTCCGGGATGACTCGCATGACGACCGCGTTGGACCGCTTGATGCGGCCGATGTCCCCCAGATTCACGCTTTCGGAGAATCCGGTGATGTTCTCGGTTGTCGTCCCGAGTCCGGTCAGGTAGCCGGTTCGGTAGCGCGGAATCACGAAGAAGAGGAGGGCTGCCAGTAAGACCATTCCCGCCGCCGACCCGACGGCGGTGACCGATAGGGATTTCTCGATTGCCGAGCGATTGCGCGCCGGCAGACCGAAGGGGCCTTGCGGAGCTCGGGCCGCGGCTTCCGTCGAACGCTTGATTTCGTAGCTGATGAAGGTTGAGATGGCAAACAAGGCGTAGAGAGCGAAGAAAATCAGGAACGTGGTCGAAACGGTCAAAATGGCGCTGGCGAGCATCATCATGAACGACAGCGTCGCCAGATACGCGTAGTCGCGGTGAGTCCGGGCGGAAAACACCTTGACAACCGTGGCGAACAGGACCAGGTGAACTGTGGCGGCCAACATGCTATCGAGAAGGGTTGGCCCCGAGGAGAAAACAAAAAAATCGAGCCAGAAGAAAAAAATGTAAAAAATCGCAAGCCGCGTCACGGTGCGGGGCGAAAGGCTCAGGTCGCGTTCCGTCGCGTAACCCCACAGCCTGGCGACCAAGGCCAACGAGACCAGCAACACAGAAGCGATGTCCAGCTTGCCCGTCGAGGCGAGCGTGAGAAAGCCTGTTCCCAGGGTCAGCAGAAGCGAGACCTCGAAGTAGCGCTCCACGCTGATATTCGATTGCTTTTTGAGACGCTCTTCCGGGCTGGCAACTTTCCGGCGCATCCAGCCATTCTACCCCAAGCTCTATGTCGCCGGGGCGGCCGCAAAGCCGTGGGGCTTGGAGGTTCATCCCCCTGCTAATGCTGTTCAAAAGTCCGCTCTCTGACCTTGCTCGGAGGGCGGTCGGTGACCAGTTCGGGGAACCGGCGACGGAAGGTCTCCGCCACTTGGCAAGACCAGCAGACCGGCTGGTGGGTTCGGAACATTTCAGGAAGCTTTTCGGGTGGCACGTCGTCCCATTCAACCGGCGGTTGAGTGGCGGTGGCGAGCGCCGGCGCGTGTTCTGGCCGGGTTTCTCCGGGCGCGACAATCGGCTTTCCGCAGTACGCGCAACGCTTGTCGGCGTACCATTGGGCGGCGATATTGCCGACGAGGGAGCCTTCCGGGTCGGATTCAATTTGTCCCAAGCATTGCTGGGCACAGTCGCGGCGTTCCGGCCACCGAGAACACTCAGCCAGGCGGAAATTCGCCTCGCCCAGGACAGCTTGGCGCGCGGCACGGCGGGCGTCGAGAGCCACCGCAGCCGGCTGCCGATTCTCAGGACACGTCACCAGCCGCTTGCCTCGAAACTTAAGATAAGCCCGCAGACCGCGAGCTGTTGCATAGGCCGCTGCGATGACAACGAGCGCGGCCAACGCATCAACGAAGAAGAAGACGAGCGTCGAGTTCATGACATCCTCCCGCGTATGGCTGTAAGATGAACCTTCTGTCTTGAGAAGGATGTGACGCGCGTCACGTCAGCTTCGAAATGCCGATAGGTTCCGGGCGCGGGAAATAGGAAATTGGCGAAGCGCTTCATGGGCAAATGACGAATCGTTCGCTCTGCCGATGGGAGCGGCAGGGCGTTTTGTCTTCAGCAACGGATTTGTGCAACAATCAACAGCCTCGAAAACGTAGGGCGCGATTGGGCAGGGAGAGCAGCCGATGAAACGAGTTGGCTTCGTGCTGAAGGTTCGTAGGGATAAAATTGAGGAATATAAGGAGCGCCACACTCAGGTCTGGCCGGAGATGCTGAACGCGCTTCGTCGGACGGGCTGGCGCAACTATTCACTTTTCCTGCGCCCCGACGGGCTTCTTTTCGGTTATTTCGAAACGCCAAAGGATTTCCAGGCGGCGCTCGCCGGCATGGCCCGTGAAGAAGTCAACGCCCGCTGGCAGGCCTTAATGTCTCCGTACTTCGAGGCGCTGGAAGGGTCCCGTCCGGACGAGGTGATGCAGGAACTCGAGGAGGTCTTTCACCTCGACTGAGCCCGCGCTCGCCGCCTCCTGAACAAAACTTCCGTCGGATGCGTAGGTCACTGTGATGGATTCTTACCTGGCGTCTAAAGTTATTTTTTACGCCTGGATCGCGTTCGGGTCATATATGCTGCTCGCGGCGCTTCGCGTCGAGCGCGCTGAGAGGCGAGAAAGCCCGATCTCGCGTCTCTCTTATTTGGTTCTGACTGCCGGCGGGGCTGCCTTTTTGCTCTTCAGCGGCTTCCCCCCTCGCTGGCTTGGCGAACGTGTTGTCCCGTCCCTCCCAGCGTGGGTTTGGGGAGGGGTTCTGCTGACCTTCGCGGGGCTCGGGCTTGCGACTTGGGCCCGGTATTGTCTGGGCCGTAACTGGAGCGGACGCGTCACCCTCAAAGTCGGGCATGAGCTTATCCGAAGCGGGCCCTACGCGTGGTTTCGCCATCCCATGTACGTTGGCCTTGATACGGCCGTTCTGGGCAGTGCGCTATTCAAGGGTGAATGGAAGGACCTTCTCGGTGCGGCCCTGTTTGCGCTGGGTTTATGGCGAAAGAGCCGCATCGAAGATGCGTTTCTTGCCTCTCGCTTTGGCGCGGACAAGCCTTAACCACCGATCTCGCTCAGATTTCCGGCAGCAAGGGCGGCTGGAGAGCAGGAGGCATGATTCCCGTGAAGCTTCGCCATGGGCGAAGCCGTCACTTGTTGTCTGGTCAATAGCATCCTCACGCTCAGCCGCCAGATTGTCCCCATCCTCGCCCAGGCGATCCCGAGTCCTCACCGTGGGATGGTTGATGTTTTTTCATAAACGCGCAACTGATTTCTCGGCCGCGAGATTTGGGAATTTCCGACAGGGTTGCGTCCGCGATGGCTAATGTGGTAAAGCTAAGGAGAGGGGACAGAGGCGCCTGCAGGGAAGGTGCAGTCCCCGGACGCATTTTAGTTTCCCTCCCTTGGGCGGCAACTTTCGGTTGAATTAAAAACGCCAGGCGGCGCGCCTCGCTGCGGCTCTTCCAGAAAGAGGGAATTGTTGGCAGCCCCAACGGCGCCCAATTCGACTTGGCGGGGGCGGGTTAAACCGCCCCGCTTTGCAATGCTGGAGTCGTCGCCGGTGGAGCGCCGCCGGCGCCGCATAGCTTTTGCTCTGAGCCCGCTGCTGGAAGTAACTGGGGTAGTAATTTTGCTCGTGGTAGCGGCAGTGCTCCCTCCCGCCTGGCCCGAACCGCCCAGCGAATCCACGTACCAAGTCGTGAACTTAGTTGCGCCTCCTCTGGAGCCCCCGCCCGCGCCGAAGCCTGTCCATTTGCGTGTGCCGCCAATGCGCCCGCTCGCGACGGCCCCGAAGCTGCCGCCGATCCGGGTTCCTCGCCTGGAAGCGCGGCGCGTCGTTCCTCCGCGAGTGCATCTGCGCCCTCTGGCGATGCCAAAACCAACGGTCACGCCGCGCCTTGCGGTCGTCCAGCCGCCTCGCCCAATGCCAAGGGTGCATTTGGGGATGCTCAGCAGTGGCAGTTCCGCAAAGCCCACGGTCCGCCTTCCGGCGGCCAAAGTTCAGACGGGCGGTTTTGGCAGCCCGGCGGGGATTACCGGCCAAAACCTGGGTGGCAGCAAGGGCAACGTCCCACGGTTGGGCTCGTTTGGTTTGCCGAGCGGCCCAGGCTACGGCAACGGCACCGGCGGAGCAAAAGGAGTTCGCGGAGTCGTAGCGAGCGCTGGTTTTGGCAACGGCGTTGCCATTCCTCGCGGTATGGATTCGGACGCCCCCGGGCAAGGTGTGGTTCAGCAAAGCGGATTTGGCAATGCCATCGCGGGAGCCCCCGATCGGCGCTCGAACCTTGCCCAGGCCAGGCCGAGTTTTCAGCCCGCCGTCATTCTTTCCAAGCCTGATCCGGTTTATCCGAGTGAGGCGCGGCGGCTGCGCATTGAAGGGGTAGTTTTGCTGGATGTGATCTTTCAGGCGGATGGCCGCGCTCGCGTCGTGCGGGTGGTGCGCGGGTTGGGCCACGGTTTGGATCAATCCGCGGTTCAGGCCGCCGAGCATATTGTGTTCCGCCCGGCGCGCCGCCAAGGACGGCCGGTCAACTCAGAGGCTATTGCCCGCATCGTGTTTAGGCTGGCCTATTAGGCGCGGTTAAGGAGAGACATTTATGCGGTGGCTCAAGGTATTAGGGAACCTTCTTTTGGTGGGGACATCGGCCTTGCCCCTGGTGGCGCAAGTCAGGGCACAGAATCAGGCGTCGAGTTACGTTAATCAGCTCGTGGACCGCATCACGGCGAACGAGAATCACCTGGTACGATCCTTTGCCGTTTACACGCCGCGAGTTGAAACCTACATTCAGGAATTCCGGCGCGATCGGAACGACCAAACTTTTGGGCCGCAGGTCATCCGCGACGCCTACTTC
>JAKAWO010000166.1 GCA_021827255.1 Acidobacteriota bacterium
AGACAACGCTCAAAGGATGGTGGCACTTCAAGCAGAACTGCGCTGCTTCGGGGCTCTCCTGTTCGCACTTAGGACAACGCATAATGCATTATAAGCTGCTTTCGGCGACTTTAGGCGAGGGGTTGCAGGGACCGGCAAATGCTGAATCTTTCGGCCGGGGCTGGTGGACGCGAAGGGATTCGAACCCTCGACCTCAGCGTTGCGAACGCCGCGCTCTCCCAACTGAGCTACGCGCCCCGCCTCACTTGCGCTTCCCCAATATACCATGCGAGGCTAGCCCTGCCAATTTCTGTCCGAACCCTAACCCGCCGCCCGCCTCGAGCCGCCACAGTTGACACGGTCGGGGCAAGGGAGTACGAATGGGAATTAGGATGAAAGCCTGGAGCGACCTGGCAGAAATCGTCCGTGGTGACCTGACACGAAATCTACGGCGGACGTTCCTGACCATGTTCGGTCTGATCGTCGGCTCAGCCGCGGTAGTGAGCGTGACGTCAATCGGGTTGGCGGGAAGAGCGTATGCCGTCAACGAGCTGGAGAGCCTGGGGTCGAACCTCGTTTACGCTCTTTACGACGGACCCACGCCTTCGCCGAATGACTTGAATGAGCAGGATTTCCGAGACGTCCGGGCGCGCGCTACAGCCTTGGCCATCGTCTCGAGGGTGGTTCACGATTACGCCATGCTAGAGATTCGGGGAGAGCCCTACGACGTTTCCCTGGTCGGCACAGACGGCAACTATGCCCGCGTTCGGAACATTGTGATGCGCCAGGGCCGCTTCATCAACGTTTTTGACGCGCAAGACCGCCGCAAGGTCTGCGTGATCTCGCAATCGTTGGCCCAGAAGCTCTATGGGCAAGGACGGCAGCTTGGTAGGCTTTTGCAGATCGAGAGCCTTGATTTCAAGGTCATTGGCGTGTTCCGCGACGTCCAGAGCTTCAGCATCCCCACCGAACTCACCAAGAACGCTGTCATCATCCCGCTGACCGTGCTGAGCGGCATGGATGGCAGTAGCCGCGTGGACCGAATCTACGGGCAAGCCAAAAGCCGCGCCCTCGTTGGCCTCGCCACGCGCCAAATCATCCATATCCTGGCCGCCAACCACGGCCCGGGAGTCATCTACCGGGTCACCAATCTCAATTCCGTCCTCAAGGTGATTCACCGTGTGTCGCGCGGGTTGATTATGGTGGTGGTGGTGGTCTCCGCGATTTCACTCTTGGTCGGCGGCGTCGGCATTATGAACATCATGCTGGTCACGGTGCGCGAACGACGACCTGAAATCGGCATCCGCAAAGCTGTCGGAGCTCGCTCAAGCCAAATCCTGGACGCTTTCCTGATGGAGTCGCTCGGGATCAGCCTGCTCGGGGGCTTGCTCGGGATTCTTCTGGGCGCCGGAATCCCCTTTGCGCTCAGCGCCGCCTTTGGGGTGGAGATCCCGATTTCTCCGGTTTCCGCTGCTTTTGCGTTGGCCGTTTCCGCGACCGTCGGCGTGGCTTTCGGTTATTATCCCGCCCGGCGCGCGGCGCGCCTTGATCCGGTCGTCTGCCTCCGCGAAGATTGAAGCCAAAAGTGCCGTGAGACGTGGCGCGCTCTGGGGCTCCGCCGCTATGGCCTTGGCAAGATCATCGGAACGTACTCCGCCAAGGCTTCCGGCCACGGACGCGGCAAGGTAAAACCTGCCTGCTCGAGCGCTGTCATTTCCATGACGGCATATTTCAGCCGCGCAGCAGGGCGACCCATTTCGGCCGAAGCTACGCCACGAATCTTCCCCGCATCCAGGCCGGCCAGATCAACTGCGCGCCGCACCAGTTCGAAGCGGCTGCACGATCCCTGGTTCGCCAAATGGTAGAGGCCGCAACGCCCGGACCCGACCACCTCGGCGATTTTTCGGGCTGCATCGGGTGTGTAGGTGGCGTTGGCCGTTTGGTCTCTCGGAGCGAGGACCTCGCCGCCCTCGCCCACCGTTCTGACGGCATCCGCCACGAGGTTCGCTTTGCCCGGGCCGAAAAGAATCGAAACGCGAAAAATCCAGAAAGACGGCAGGGTCTTTACGACCTCTTCGGCTCGCAGCTTGGCGCGGCCGTACACGGTGGGAGGGTTGGCGATGTCTGATTCGGTGTAAGGCCTTTCACTTTTGCCGTCAAAGACAGCATCCGTCGAAATGTGAGCGACAGCAGCGCCCGTCCGGCGCGCGGCCTCCACCACGTGCCGGGTTCCGTGAAAGTTCACCAGAAAAGCGCGTGCTGGATCGGTTTCGCAAATGTCCAGGTCCCGCACGGCCGCCGTGTGGACTACAACATCCAGGCGCAATTTCTCGAGCAGCGCAAGGACTTCCTCAAACCGCGTAATATCTGCGTCGGCGCGATTGAGCGGATAGACTTGGTGCGCAAAGCGGAAGGCTTGAACCAGGGCTTGGCCCAACAATCCGCGAGCTCCCGTCACCCCAACTCTCATTCACCTCTTCCTTCCCTAGCAGGTTCAAGGGCGCCGCAAAAGGGGCGATCCCGTGCCGCCTTGGCGCTCGAGCTGCGTAACATAGGCGTGCAGCCTGCGCACAATCGTCTCCGCGAGTTGCGAGCTCGACATGCCCCGCATACGAATTTTGGTTTCGGCGCCCGGAGAAACCTCCCGCGCGCGGTGTTTCGGCTTTTCATCTAGAAGGTCGGCGCGCCACAATCGAGCGCCCGTCACCCAATCAGAGACGGTTATCGTGGCGATAATGGGCTCCTTCTTGCGTTTCCGGCGCTTCTCTCTTCTGGGCACAGGAATCCCTTGCCGCATCACGAATTCAAGGCGCCGCCTGGGCCAGTGTGACTCGAGGACCAAATCCGCACCTTCCTGCTCTTGCGTGGGCGTGTATTTGCCCCAGTCCTTCAAATCCTGGACCAGCCAAGCCCCGAGTCCATGAGGCATCGGACCCACATAGACCAACTTTCCGGTGATGAGTTTATTGGGCTGGTTCGTCGCCGCCTTCGGAACCTGCTGCGCCCGCACGGGTAGAGCTGCCAGAAAGGCCGCTGCCATCCCGAGGGGGATAAGTCCAATCCGCTTCATGCCCGCCTCCCGAATCCGCGTCTCCCTGTCATCATATCCCATCTAACATAGCTCTTGACCCCAGCCACAACCGAAAACCCTCA
The DNA here is from genome assembly GCA_021827255.1 of Acidobacteriota bacterium. Lineage (GTDB taxonomy): Bacteria > Acidobacteriota > Terriglobia > UBA7540 > UBA7540 > JAKCCV01. The sequence continues at coordinate 3,133 of JAKAWO010000166.1, forward strand.
AGCCTTTCGAAGGGACCTCCAATGCGCTTCTCATTTTCCGATGGACACGCCAACCGCCAACGAATAATATCTCGCTCGCGGTAGTTTTTTGGGATTTGTTGAATGGCACAAACGTACCGGCGACGATTTCCCCGCATGGATGCCGACTTCCCCGTCCGCTACAAGCTTTCGGGCGCGGAGAAAAAAGCAACCGCATTAACCCTCGGCGGCGGCGGACTGTTGTTGGAGCTAAGCGCGCCAGTTCAGCCAGGCGACATTCTGGCGTTGGACTTCCGTCCCGCCCGCCATCTCCCACTGATCGGAGCGAGGGCCAGGGTTTGCTATCAACTCACCGACCGAAAAGCGGGCCTTGAGTTTGCGGAAATCGCGCCCGAGCACCGCGACCAAATTCTGCGGTTCATCGTCCACCGCATGACTGAAAAGCGCCGCACTCCGCGCGGTCCTTTGGCCACTCAGGTGGAACACGCCGCAGGATCTTTTATTGGCTTTTCCAAGAACATCAGCGGATGGGGCATGTTTATTGAGACGCGCCAAACGTTGCCGCAAGGCGAAACGCTCAAGTTGCGTTTCCATTTGCAAGAGACTGATCCCATCTGTTTCGCTTCCGCAGAAGTGTGTTATGAGATCAGCAAAATGGGAATGGGAGTGGAATTTACAGAAATCTCTGCCGAGGATCAGAAACGAATTCAAGATTTTCTGGCCAACGACGTCGCCTGAAGGCGCGGACGTCCCCGGGCCGTGCTAAGCCAGCCGTGCGGAACGCGCCTGAGCGGTTGCCAGAGCCGCCGAAATCAACTCCCCAAGACGAGTGCCCCGCGGATTGATGGAACGGCATGGCATCTTGTCGGCCACTGCGCCCATTCCGCCCCGGCTCACGGATATCCACTTCCAGCACGCAAACCCTTTCGGACCTCCAACAGACGGTCGCAGTCAGGCTGCGCCGCATCTGAGCTTTCTCCATCGGCCCCCAGGACTACCTAGCCATGCCTTTCCTGGCCAATCGACCGCAAACTGACCACGCAGTTCAAGCCCTACGCTAATGTGTTTTTGAGACGCGCCACCACGACTCGGAGGCTTGGCGCGCCTACCCGTTCGGTTTCAGGAGGTGGCGGAGAGGAAATTTCAAACCCGGGAGTGTTACTATAGAAACCGCGCTCGCGCTAGGCGCGCATTCCAAGGGGACGCAGGGTAGATGAGAACTTTCACATGGGGCGGAGGCGGACCCGAGCGGGGCGAGGAGGAGTTGGCGAGCGTGGCGCGCAAGGCAGGCGGAGATGGGACGAGGATGACCGGGTGGAATGAATTCCACGGCGTCAACTTAGCCTACGTTCTTGAGCTCTACGAGCGTTACCAACGCGATCCGAACTCCGTGGACCCTCCGGTTCGCGCGATGTTCGAGCGCCAGGGACCACCGACCGAAGTTGGCGAGGAACCGACCGCAACGCCACTGGCATTTGACCGCATTGCCAAAATCGTCGGCGCCGTCAACTATGCCGAATCTATTCGTAAGTTCGGCCACATGGATGCCCCAATAGACCCGCTCGGCAGTCCTCCGCCCGGCGATCCCACACTGCGGCCGGAGTTCCACGGCATCACGGACGAGGAGCTTCGCCAACTGCCCGCCAGCCTTATTGTGCGACCCATCGCGCGCGGCAAATCGAACGCCTGGGAAGTGACCCAGGCGCTGCGCAAGGTCTATTGTTCCTCGATCGGCTTTGACTACGCCCACCTGCGTGACCCCGACGAACGCTATTGGCTGCACGAGGCCGTCGAGTCAGGAACTTTCCGCCCTCCCGCCTGCCCGGTGGATGGTCCGGCGCTTCTCGATCGGTTGACGCAGGTGGAAACTTTCGAGCGCTTTCTGCACCGCACCTTCCCCGGCAAAACGCGGTTTTCGGTGGAAGGGCTTGACATGCTCATCCCCGTCCTCGACGAGGTTATTGGTGGGGCGGCCGAGGCCGGCATGCGCAACGTGCTGATCGGCATGGCCCATCGGGCGCGGCTTAACGTGCTGGCGCACATACTCCACAAGCCCGTTTTCCAGATTATTTCCGAATTCAAGGATCCGGTTCGCGCTCGGGATTTCCGAGAAGACTTGGGATGGACGGGTGACGTGAAATACCATTTGGGCGGGCGTCGGGCCATTCAAGGCGAGCAGCACGTGGAACTCGTGATCAACATGCCGCCCAACCCAAGCCATCTGGAGGCGGTCAACCCGGTGGTGGAAGGCATGGCCCGCGCCGCCGGAACCTCCGTGGACCGACCGGGCGCGCCGCGTTTTGACCCTACGCACACCCTGCCCATCCTGATCCATGGTGACGCCTCGTTTCCCGGCCAAGGGGTGGTGGCTGAAACCCTCAATTTTTACCGCTTGCCCGGCTATTTCACCGGTGGCACGCTCCACATTATCGCCAACAACCAACTTGGCTATACGACGGATCCCGCGGACTTTCGCAGCGCGCCGTACGCGAGCGATCTCGCTCGCGGCTACCGCATTCCCATTGTTCACGTCAACGCGGATGATCCGGTGGCTTGCCTGGAAGTCGCAAGGCTCGCTTTCGCCTACCGCGCAAAATTTCATAAGGATTTCGTCATTGACCTCGTCGGCTACCGACGCTATGGCCACAATGAAGGCGACGAACCGTCCTTTACGCAGCCGCAACTTTACAGCCAGATTGCCGGTCATCCGACGGTCCGTGAGTTGTGGGCGCAGAAGCTCGTCCAATCCGGCGAAGTTCAGCCCGAGAGCGCGGAGAGACTCATCCGCGACCGAATGGTCGAGTTGGAAGGGGCGCTCAAATCGCTTGAATTCAGCGCGCCACCCGTCGACTCCATGCCGGAAGCGCCTCCGCCCAGCGCGGCACGTCACGCCAAGACCGCCTTTCCGATGACTCGCCTCCGGGAATTGAATGCCGGATTGTTGCGGCTGCCGGAGGGGTTCCATCTTCACCGCAAGCTCGAACGAGGGCGCGAGCGGCGCCGCAAGGTTCTCGATTCACTCGACGGGAAGACCATTGACTGGGCAACCGCGGAGGAACTTGCGCTAGCCTCTATTCTGGCGGAGGGCATTGCCGTTCGCTTGACCGGAGAAGATGTGGCGCGTGGAACGTTCAGCCAGCGCCACGCCGTTTTTCATGACGCTGAAACGGGCGACCGGTTCTGTCCGCTGCAGGCCCTGCCACAAGCCAGGGCCGCTTTTGAGATTCACAACAGCCCCTTGACCGAAGCCGCCGTGATCGGTTTCGAGTTTGGCTACAGCCTGCAAGAGCCCAGCCGCCTGGTGATCTGGGAAGCGCAGTACGGCGACTTCATCAACAGCGCTCAGACCATGATTGATGAATTCGTCGCGTCGGCGCGCGCCAAATGGGGTTTGACGCCGTCGCTGGTGATGCTGCTCCCTCACGGGTTTGAGGGCCAAGGCCCGGATCATTCGAGCGCAAGGGTCGAGCGCTTCCTGCAACTCGCAGCGGAAATCAATTTGCGAATTGCCAGCCCCAGCACCGCGGCGCAGTACTTCCATCTGTTGCGCCTTCAGGCCACGCTGCT
>JAKAWO010000167.1 GCA_021827255.1 Acidobacteriota bacterium
AAACTCATCCTGGGCAAGTCGCTGGTTAAAACCTCACGGACGGGCGATGTCTTCGAGGGAGTGGTCCCTGGCCCCATTGCGTTCCATCCGACGACGGGTTATCGCTCCCAGCCACGTCACGGTCTCTCGATAGAGCTGGGCGGGCCGTGGGGGTTTTACCGGCGATTCTATAGGGCGCATGACCTCGATCACATGGAAAACCTCGTTTCACCCGAGGCAGGTATTCCGAGCGATGGGACCCTGAGTCTTCCAGTGACGATTCGCAATGACACCTCGGCGGCGGCGAAAGTGACGCTCACCGCTACAGCTCCCGAAGGCTGGAACGTGACTTCGGGTCCGGCGATCTATCCGGTCGGACCCCACGGTTCGTATCCGACGCGCATCGTCTTTGCCGCTCCTGCTGGAACCCGCCCGCCGTGGCAAACGTTGACGATCCATGCGGAATCGGAAGGAAAAACGGTGGGTTCAATTCCGTTTCGCGTGAGCTTCGGGCGCAGCGGACCGGAACCACCCGGCAGGTAGCGGTTCGGGAATACCCAGCTTGATAAGTTTGCGCGAAGGGGTCTGTACGCCGAGATGAAGCCGGCGGTATCATCAACAGGACAAGGAGGAAATCGAACTTATGGGCTCAAGCGCAGGAAAGATAAGCGGGTCGGTCGAGGAGCGCGTGGCGGGGGCGCTGAGTAATTTTCAAATTGAACTTCCTTCGTGGGGTTTTGCCGATACCGGGACGCGGTTTGGGAAGTTCGCGCAGCCGGCGGCGCACACGTTGGAGGAGAAGCTTTCGGATGCCGGGCAAGTACATCAATTTACCGGCGCGTGCCCCACGGTGGCGTTGCACGTACTGTGGGATGTGCCGGAAGGAACGCGATGCCCCGACGTGCTGAAGTTGGCGGCACGCTATGGAGTGCGGCCCGGTTCGATCAGCCCGAACGTCTTTCAGGATCAGATGTACAAATACGGCTCATTGTCGAACGAGCAGGAGGCGGTGCGGCGGCACGCGCTTGCGCATATCTTGGATTCGGTGCGGATCGCCAAAGAGCTCGGCTCGCGCGACGTGACGCCCTGGTTTGCGGACGGGTCGAATTTTCCCGGCACCACCAGCATCCGCGCGCGAAAGCGCTGGATGGCAGAGGGATTGAAGCGCGCGCACGACGCGCTGGGAGCGGACCAGCGCCTGCTGGTGGAATACAAGCCGTTCGAGCCCGCGTTCTACCACACGGACATCGCGGATTGGGGGATGGCGCTCGAGCTGGCGCGGCAGGCGGGACCGAAGGCCCGGGTGCTGGTGGACACGGGCCACCACTATCAGGCCCAAAACATCGAGCAGATTGTCGCCTGGCTGCTGGATGAGGAGATGCTGGGCGGGTTCCATTTTAACGACCGGCGCTACGCGGACGACGATCTGACGCTGGGCTCGATTGATCCCTACCAGGTCTTCCGGATCTTCGCGGAGATTCGGTATTACGAGTGGGAAGCGGGCCGCCGGGCCGACATCGCCTACATGGTGGATCAGAGCCACAACCTGAAGGGGAAGATCGAGGAGATGATCCAAACGGTGATGACGGCGCAGGAGCTTTACGCGAAGGCGGCGCTGATTGATTTTGAATCGCTCGCCAAGGCCCAGCAGGAGCAGCGGCTGATTGATGCCGAGAATCTTTACAAAGACGCCTTCAGCACGGACGTTCGTCCGGCCGTCCGCGCCTGGCGGAGCGCAAAAGGCTTGGCGGAAGATCCGCTGGCGGCTTTCCGAGCCAGCGGCTATATGGAGCGTATTACCCGCGAACGGGGCGGCCGTGCCACCGCCGTCAGCAGCTACGCGTAGGGACGTTCCGCGAAAATGCCTCGTTATTGGAGAGGCGCCGCGAGTTTCTCTGCCTCAGAGAGGAAGAAATGGGACAAGCCCAAGCGGCCCGTGAGTTGCGCTATTTGAAGGATCTGTGGGACGACTCGATAGCCCGGGGATTGGACGAGCCCGAGCTGTTGCGTTACCGGTCGAATTTGCTGGGGCGCGATCTGCGGATCACCAACTTCGGCGGCGGCAACACCAGCTCGAAAATCGCGCAAGCCGATCCTTTAGATGGGCAGCCACGAATGGCGTTGTGGGTGAAAGGAAGCGGCGGAGACTTGGGAACCCTCCAGCGCGGCGGGTTTGCCACTCTCTATCTGGACAAGGTTCGGGCGCTCGAAGGACGCTACCGGGGCGTGGCCTTCGAGGACGAGATGGTCGGGCTGTATCCGCTCTGCGCATTTGGCGTGAACTCAGCCGCCGCCTCGATTGACACGCCGCTGCACGCTTTTCTTCCCTATTCGCACGTGGACCATCTGCATCCTGACTGGGGGATCGCGCTGGCGGCGTCGGCGAACGGCCGCGAGAAAATGGAAGAGTTCAACCGGCGATTCGGGCACCGACTGATCTGGGTTCCCTGGCAGCGGCCGGGGTTTGAGCTGGCGATGATGCTCAAGCGGAACGTGGAGGCCGCTCCCAAGGCAGATGGCGTTCTGCTGGGGGGGCACGGGCTGTTCACTTGGGGCGAGACGCAGCGGCAAGCTTACTTGAACGCCTTGACGATGATTGACCATCTCGGGCAGTTCGTGGTGGAACGAATCGAGAAGGCGGGCGAAGGGTTGTTCGGGGGCAGCTCGCACGCCACGCGGCCGGACCGCCGCGAGGTTGCGGCGGAGGTTCTTCCGTTCTTGCGCGGGCGCGTGTCGGGCGCGCGGAGCGTAATTGGCCATTTCAACGATCTGGCAGGGGTTTTGCGCTTTGTCAACTCGCACGATGGCCCAAAGCTGGCTCACCTCGGAACCAGTTGTCCGGATCACTTTTTGCGCACCAAGATTCGTCCGCTGTGGGTGGAGTGGCATCCAGGGGCGGGCGGTCAAAAGGAGCTGCGGCATTCCATTGAAGCCTCGCTCGAAGCGTACCGAACAGAATACGCAGCCTACTATCACGCGCACGCCCGAGCGGATTCCCCGGCCATGCGCGATCCGAACCCGACGGTGGTCCTAGTGCCGGGCGTCGGGATGTTCACCTTTGGGAAAAACAAAACGGAGGCGCGCATCACCGGCGAGTTTTACACCAATGCCATCCATGTGATGGAGGGAGCGACGGCGCTCGAGCAGGGCCCGCCGCCGAGTCCTTTGCCGCAGGCGGGTGCAGCGGCCCCGTCAGAATCGTTCCAGGTCTATCGGAACTATGTGGCCTTGCCCCCGGCGGAAGCCTTTGGGATCGAGTACTGGCAACTCGAGGAGGCGAAACTTCAGCGACAGCCGGCGGAGAAGCAATTCAGCCGAACGGTGATGGTGGTGGTGGGCGGTGGTTCAGGAATCGGCCGCGAAGTGGCCCGATTGGGCGCAAGCCGCGGTGCGCATCTGGTCATCGGCGATCGGGATGCCGACGCTGCAACCGCATCAGCGCGTGAAGCGCAGGCGACGGCGGGAGCCGAGGCCGTGGTTGCAACCTCGCTTGATATTCGCGAGCGATCATCTATCCGCGCCGCGTTGCGGCAAGCCGTCATGACTTACGGGGGTGTGGACATTTTGATTAACACGGCCGCCATATTTCCCGCGTCTCCTGATGGCCGGATTTCCGAGGAGCAATGGCGGCTGACGCTGGACGTCAACGTCACCGGGAATTACTTGCTGGCCGACGAAGCGCGAAGTGTTTTTGCCGACCAGGGGCGGCCGGCCGCCATCGTGCTGACGAGTTCGGCCAACGCGGTGGTTCCCAAGGCGGGCAGCGAAGCCTACGACGTAAGCAAAGCCGCCGTCAGCCACCTGGTTCGCGAGTTGGCGATTGCTCTCGCGCCCAAGGTGCGGGTGAACGGAATCAGTCCCGCCACCGTGGTCAAAGGCTCGACGATGTTTCCCCGCGATCGGGTGCTGGCCTCACTGGCCAAATACAAGATCGAGCACAGTCCAGATGAGCCGACCGACGAGTTGCGGGGGAAACTGGCGCGCTTCTATGCTCAGCGGACACTGACTCGCGCCGCCATTGAGCCCGCCGACTGCGCTGAGGCGATCTTGTTTCTGGCGAGCGACCGCGCGCGCTCGACCACCGGTCATCTGATTCCTGTGGATGGCGGCCTCACGGAGGCATTTCTGCGGTAGCCAGGAGCCGTGGCCAGTGGTAAGTAACAAGTAACCAGGGAGTGCGTTTGTAGTACCTGTTTTCCGGGCTTAACTTGCCGCTGCACATTGGCCGCTGCCTTTATGCGCTGCGTTGCGATTGATTTGGGAGCTGGAAGTTGCCGCGTCACGCTGGCCGAGTGGGACGGCCAGGCGGCCAAGGTGCATCCCGCGCACCGGTATCCCAATGGCCCCGTGGAGCGCGACGGCCATCTTTACTGGGACCTGGAGCGGCTTTGCCGGGGAGCGGAGGAAGGTCTTCGGCTGGCGGCGCAGGGCTTGACGGGGATGGATTGCATTGATTCCGTGGGCGTGGACGGCTGGGCGGTGGACTATGTTCGATTGGATGCAAGAGGGCAACCGCTCGCTGATCCGTTCTGCTATCGCGACCCGCGGACGGAAAATGCGATGGCCGAGGTTTGGGAACGCATCGGGCGCGAGCGAATCTACAAGCTGACCGGCATTCAATTTCTCCGCTTCAACACCCTGTACCAGCTTTACGCCGACCGGCGGGACGGCCTCCCGCCAGGCGCCCGCTGGCTCAACCTTCCCGAATATCTTCTCCACCGTCTGGCGGGCTTTGCCCCCGACGCCGCGATTTCGGAATACACCAACGCGACCCACACGCAGCTCCTCGAAGCGAAGAGCCGGGCATGGTGCGAGGAAATCTTTGGGAAGGCCGGTCTTGATCGCGCTGCCGCCCCGCCGCTGGTTTTTCCGGGGGCGCAGCTTGGACCGCTCCGCGGAGAGGTTGCTTTGCTCGGCGCCTATCGAACGGCAAGGGTTATCGCGCCGGCTTGCCACGACACCGGCGCGGCGGTCGCCGGCATCCCGGACGCCGGCGACGATTGGGCCTTCCTCAGTTCCGGTACGTGGTCGCTTTTGGGCGCGCTGCTCGAAGCGCCGTGCGTGTCAGCTTCGGCGCTCGCAGGGAATTTTACCAACGAAGGCGGAGTCGGCGGGCGGATCAGGTTCTTGAAAAACATCAACGGGATGTGGCTGCTGGAGGAATGTCTGCGGGAGTGGCAATCCGCCGGCGGCCGCTCCTGGAACTTGTCCCAGCTCGTTGCCGAGTGCGAGCGGAGGGCCGTCCCCCAAGCCACGTTCAACGTGGATGCGCCGGAGCTTATTCTTCCAGGCCACATGCCCTCGAAGATCAATCAGGAGATCCAAAAGACTGGCCACCCGCCCATTCCCGAAGATCCCGGCCATGCCCCGGAAATGGCGAATGCCATCTTCGCCAGCCTTTCAGCGCGGTACGCCGACGTGCTGCGGGCGCTCGCGGAAGTGGCTGGGCGGAAGTTCCGGCGCCTCTACGTGGTCGGCGGCGGCAGCCAAAACGAATACCTCAACCGCTTAGTGGCGGAGCGGACGGGGCTCGAAGTCGTGCGCGGCGCCGTGGAGAGTTCGACCCTCGGCAACCTGGCGATCCAGTTTGCTTCCCTCGAAAGCGGCGGCGGAGAAGTGACTTCCGCCCGCGTCGCAAGCTGGGCAGCGCGGCTGATGCAGGCGGTGCCCGATTCGACGCCATCATCTTGAAGCGCCGATCACCGGTGGGGGAGCGTCCGGAAGCTGGCGCGACCATGCCGGCCAAGGGAAAAATCGCCGAGCGGGATTACGCGCCGGAGGAACGTGGCGTCGGCGTCTCGGCATGGATTCAAGCGTATTCGAAGTTTAGGCGCGCGCGCCGAACCGAGGCGCAACGCGGCTGATTTTGCAGCCCAACAGCCCTAAGATGCCATATGATTTGAAGCGCCAACGATTTCAACAAGGAGGCAGCTATGCGGGAGCATCCCGATCATCACGATGCCGAGTTGATGCTGAAGCTCTACGAACTGCGGCGCGAGGAAAAACTGCGCAAGGCGCGCGAATGGTTCACGCGCGAATTTAAGGCGACGACCTTGGAGGAGCTGGAGCAACAATGCCCGCAGGGCTCCGAGAGCAGCGCATTTTTCCGCATGGTCTGCGGTTACTGGGAGATGGCGGCTTCGATCATCAACCACGGCCTGATTAAGCCGGAATTTTTCTTTGAAACTCAGACAGAATTCTACGGCGTATGGGAAAAGCTCAGGCCTTTGACGCCTCCGCTCCGCCAGGCCTTCAAGGATCCGCACATGGGAGAAAACCTTGAGAGCCTGGCCGCCAACTACGAGAAGTGGATGTCCAAGCGATCGCCTGACGCATTAAACGCCTATCGTGAGCGCAGGAAAAGCCGGGCGCCGAAGGCGTAGCGCGATCTCTGGCCGCGGGCCGGGAAGTCTTCCAATTTATTCCGCCTCTCTATTCACCTGAAGGCACTGCTTGGGCGGTTGTTTTGCCGATTGACTTTCCTATCGCCGGGCCGTATATCTAACGTTCTATCTTGAAGCGATGGCGGGAGCGCTGCGGCGCGCTACCGGCGGATTTCCCTGTCAGAAAGCATTGACATCCTTCCAGAGGAGCCAACCGTGAAAATCCAGGTCGAGATCAACGGTGTGAAGCGCGAAGATGACGTTGAGCCGCGCCTGTTGCTAGTTCATTATATTCGGGATGTCGC
>JAKAWO010000168.1 GCA_021827255.1 Acidobacteriota bacterium
CCATCCTCTCGGATGCTCGGCGCGAAGTGGTCAAAGCATGGGGCATTCTCAATTCGCGTGAACGAGGCGGCATCGCCAAGCCCGCCGTGTTCGTGGTGGAGAGTGACCTTCGCCTTCGCTTTTACTCGACCGATGAGCATGTGGCGCGCGTTCCGGCGGCGGACGTTGCCAGCCTTCTGCTCGGCGCGCCGGCGGGCCGTCAAGGCTCCCTCCGCCGCCGATCGAGCTGGCCGGGGCTTGCCGACTGGTTACGAGCCCTCCGCAACACGCTGCGCTTCGGCCCAGGCGCTCGCTGAAGCATCGCCAGCGGCGCGAAGGTCGGCTTGGCGCCAGGCCACACCCCCGCCTTACCTTTCCGCTGCGGCCGGTTTGACTGTCGTCAGCCGTGACCGTAGAATGAAAAGCTAGAGGCAATGCCTTCGTGCCCGCAAGACCTCCGGTCAATCCGATTCCTCCCCGCCGTGGCTCGACGGCCACGCCTTCGAGCACCCGCAAACTTCTAGGCCAACTCGTCTTTATCATTCTTCTCCTGCTGTCCGCCGGCCTGGGAGTCCTGAGCGGCCTGGTGTTTGTGTACTCAACCGACCTGCCGCAAATCCACTCGCTTGAAAATTACCACCCCGACGTGATGACCGACGTCTATGCCGACGATGGCCAGCCCATCGCGCGTTTTGCGCTGGAGCGGCGCGTCATGGTGAACTACAACCAGATCCCCGCCGTGCTGCGCAACGCGGTGATCTCCGTCGAAGACCGGCATTTCGAAAGCCACTGGGGAGTTGACCTCCTCGCCATCGTCCGCGCCGGGATCATTGACATCATGCAGTGGCGCAAAACCGAAGGCGCCAGCACGCTGACCCAGCAACTAGCTCGGATGCTTTTCCTCTCGACCGAAAAAACGTTCCGGAGGAAGTTCCAAGAAGTCTTGCTGGCCATTCAGATCGAACGGCACTTTACCAAGCCCCAGATCTTTACCATGTACTCAAACCAAGTGGATCTCGGCTCCGGCAATTACGGGTTTGAGGCTGCGTCAGAATTTTTCTTTGGCAAGCGCATCGGCCAATTGACGCTGCCGGAGGCCGCGATGCTGGCCGGCCTGCCCCGCTCGCCCACGTATGACTCACCGATCCTGCACCCGCATCGCGCCCTCGAGCGCCGCAATGAGGTGCTGGCAGCCATGCTCAATAACGGCAAAATCACCCGCCTTCAGTACGCCCAAGCCCGCCGCGCACCCCTCGGGCTGCACGTTGAGCATTGGAACAACAATTTAGCCCCTTACTTTGTGGAGGAGATCCGTCAATTCTTGGAGGATAAATACGGCGCCCATGCGGTGGAGACCAGCGGCCTGCAAGTTTATACCACCCTCAACGTTCGTCTCCAGAAACTGGCGACGCACGCCCTGCGGCAAGGGCTGCGCGACTACGACAAGCGTCATGGCTGGCGCGGCGCACGGGAGAACATCCTCAAAAATCCTCCCAGCCTGCCCGGCGGACAAATCGCCACCCTCAAAACGTATGTGAACCGGGATTGGCGGCAGCCGCTCAAGGCAGGCCAGCTAGCGCATGGTTTGGTGGTGAACGTCACGCCCGGCTACGCGGAGGCGCGGTTCGGCAAACTGAAGGCGCGACTCCTGCCTCCCGACTTCGCCTGGACCGGGACGACGAATCCGCATCAGATCTTCCATCGCGGCGATGTGGACCTTTTCCGAATCCGCAAGATCGCGGGCTCGACGGTCGCAGCTACGCTCGACCAGACTCCGGCGGTGCAAGGCGCTCTGGTGGCGATTGACAACGCCACGGGCGAGATCAAAGCCATGGTGGGCGGCTACGACTTCGCCACCAGCAAGTTCAACCGGGCCATCCAGGCCGAACGGCAAGTCGGCTCGTCCTTCAAAGTCTATGTTTACGCTCAGGCGCTCCTGGACGGCATGTCGCCCTTCGACACGATTCTCGATGCGCCGGTCAGCTTCCAGACGGTTTCCGGCCTTTGGTCTCCCCACGATTACGATTACAAGTACGAAGGCAAAATCACTCTTCTCCGCGCCTTGGCCGAATCGCGGAACGTTCCGGCGGTCAAACTGCTGCGCCGCGTCGGAATCCACAATGTGATTCGCCTCTGCCGGGAGTTCGGCATCACCTCACACCTGGTTCCCGACCTTCCGCTGGCATTGGGCGCCTCCGACCTCACCCCGCTCGAACACACCTCCGCCTTTACCACTTTTCCCGACGACGGAGTCCACATTGCACCCCGGATGATTCTCCGGGTGACCGATTACCACGGACGGCTGCTGGATAATTTTGCGCCTCAAGTCACCGACGTTCTGCCCGCCGGCGTGGCGCGGCTCGAGACTTCCATGCTGCGGCAGGTCTTTATGACCGGCACGGCCGACCGGGCCCGGGCTCTGGCGGAAAAGTATCCGCTGGCGGGAAAAACCGGCACGACGAACAATTGGACCGACGCCTGGTTCCTCGGTTTTTCGCCTTCGCTGACCTGCGGCGTTTGGGTCGGCTATGACGATTATCGCTCGCTGGGGCGGGGTGAGGAGGGCTCGCATGTGGCTCTCCCGATCTGGATGAACTTCATGAGCGCGGCGTTGGCCGGCCAGCCGGTGGAGCACTTTCCCGATTCGCCCCTGCTCACCAATCCCGAGCAAGTGCAGGAGATCTTCGCCAGCGCCGGACCGTCTTCGATGCCCGCCGCAGGCGCAGCGACTCTGCTCGATACCGGGGCGGTGCCGCAGCCGGTTGCCGGTTCTCCGGTCCCGACAACGGCAAACCCTTCCGCACTGGGCCAGCCTGCCCCATAGCCGGCTGCGTCCACCAGTCCTGGGGCGGATCGGCCGGGGCACGGCGCCCGCTGAGATGGACGAAGGTCGCGCCAGCCGCGCGGCTTCATTTCCTCTTGAAGTGATCGTAGCCAGCGGGCTCTAGGGGAATTTCACCACCATCAAGCCCGACGAGCGTTAGCTTGTTCGTGGTGGTCATTAGTCCAATCGGCTGAAGGGCAACGCCTCGGAAAGCGCGAGGCAGGCGTTTGGCCTTTGCAGGCGGAACAGTGAACAGGAGTTGGTAATCCTCACCGCCGCTCAAGGCTAGCCGTCGCGCCACTTCAGCCGGAACCATTTCCGGCCCAGGAATCTGCTCTTCCACAATCCGCGCCCCCACGGCGCTTGCTCTCGCCAAGCGAGAAAGGTCCAAGGCCAGGCCGTCACTCAAATCCATCGCCGCCGATGCCAGCCGGTTCCTGGAAAGGAACTGGCCAAGCGCGCACTGCGGTTCCGGGTAGAGGTGGGATCGGATCGCCTCGGCCCGGTTCTTCCGGTTCAGCCTCTGGCTGCCCGCGAGAGGCCGCGATTTGAGCAATTGGAAGCCGAGTTCCGCTAGCCCCAGGCGTCCGCTGACGAAAATCAGATCCCCGGGACGCGCTCCAGAACGCAGCAGGGCGCCACCTCGGCAAACCTCGCCCAGCACAGTCACATCCGCCGCCGCGCCGGCGGCGACCGAGGTGTCGCCGCCTATCACCGCCACGCCATAGCGGTCGGCCAGGGACGCAAGGCCGGCGTAGAATTCCTCCACCCAGCCGCGTGAGAGGCGGTTCGATAGGGCCAGGGACACCAGCGCGAACCGGGGTTTTCCGCCCATCGCTGCAATGTCGCTTAGCGAGCGGGCCAGAGCGCGATGCCCGACCGATCTTGCCGGATGAATGCGGCGGGAGAAATGAACGCTTTCGATCGAGAAATCCGCCGTCAGAATCAAGTCATGGCTGGCGGATGCCCGCACGACCGCTGCATCATCCCCAATCCCGACCGGGACGTTGCGACTCGGCCTCGCCAACCGCTGCTGCAGCCAGCCCACAAATTCTCCCTCGCTGCGAAACATAGATTTGCTCCCCCGCGCGGAACTTGACCCCCCTCTAACTCTAACATGCCCTCCCAGCGTGATTAACCCCATCGCACGCCTCGACATAGGTTAAATGTAAATCTGCATCGGGCCCGTCCGCGGCGGACCTCAACAAGCCGGCTGCTATTGTTAGTCCCGTTAGACTTTAATTCGTTCCACAGATGGATTCGCGGCTCAGTGCCCATCGTTTTATTTCCTTGACACGATTTCTGAGCCTGGGCTAGCATAAGCCTTCATTCCGAGCAAGCGGTGGCCTGGCAAGTTCAACGTAACCCCAACGCCAGTCGAGACAGGCCACCGAAACGCACCAAAAACCCGAAGGCGGTTAGGTGAATGGAGAAGAACTCATACACAATATTGATTTTCCCGGGAGCTCACGGAAGGCTACGAAAGGTCCAAATTCCATACTACGTCGCATACCTTGTCGCCGGAGTCAGCCTTGTTGGAATGTTGGGCGCGGCAGGAGTAGCGGCCAGCTACGCACGGATGCTATGGAAGGTGGCGAATTACAACGATCTTCGGACTCGAAGCGCCGCGCTCGAAACCCAGTACCGCCAGCTTGAAAATAAGGCAACCGTAGCGAACGCCAAGCTCGATTCGCTGCAATCCCTAGCGGAGGAAGTGGCCCTAAGTTACGGATTTGGGAGCACGCGGCGGTTGCGGTTCCCCCTGGCCGTCCTGAACCTCGCCGCTCAGAGTAACTCGACTTTGGACGCCAGTTATCGAGCCTCCTTGTATGCGTTTAACGTCATGAAAGCCGCGGCCGCCAATCCGGAAATTGACGCGAAGGGCCTTCATTTTGTTCCCGCGATGGCTCCTTACCTCCACTCCTTGCCCTCTATTTGGCCGGTGCGCGGAGAGATCACCGACGGATTTGGCGAGAGCACGGACCCATTTAGTGGCGGCGAAGCCTTTCATCCGGGAGTGGATATTGCGGCGCCGGCTGGCACAGCCGTGGAAGCAGCGGGCGACGGCCTTGTCATCCAGGCTGGCTGGGAGTCCGGTTACGGCAACTGCATCCTGATTGACCATGGGGGCGGCATTACCACGCGCTATGCCCATCTCAGCAAAATACTGGTCGTGGTTGGAGAACAGGTTAAACGCGGCGAGGTGATTGGAGATGTTGGGATGACGGGCCGAGCCACGGGACCCCATCTCCATTACGAGGTCCGCATTCACGACACTCCGGTCAACCCGGCGCAGTTCCTGCCCGGGTAGGAGCGATGATCGGAATGTTCTGAAACAGCCGTGCAACCCTCCGCCCCCGGCATCCCCTCGACTTCTCTTCAAACACACTGCCCGGCCCAAAGCGCATAACGCTCCCGACGCGTTCTCGGAAACCGTGATGGGGAATGCGAAAAAATTTTCCGTTCCCTTGCAAACGAACTCCATCCTTACTATAATTGTAGGTTTGTGGCGGCTGGCGTAGCTCAGCTGGTAGAGCATCTGATTTGTAATCAGAGGGTCGGGGGTTCGATTCCCTTCGCCAGCTCCAAGTTGGGCAAGGCTGGGAGCGCGGTCGGGATTCTGGGGACCGAATATTCTCTGCGGCGCGACGGCTGAGCGGAGAGAGATCGGCGTCTGAGCTGGCAGCGACGAGGCAAGCCATGGCGCGAGATGGATAGCCTCCGCAGGTCGAGTTCCGGCACCCAGGGCGACCGCGAATAAATCAGCTTCGGACAGGTGGCCGAGCGGTCAATGGCAGCAGGCTGTAAACCTGCCGCTCCTTGCGAGCTACGGGGGTTCGAATCCTCCCCTGTCCACCACTGGGATTGACGCCTTTCGATTTTGAATTGGCGATTTTGGATTGCCCGATGAATGTCGCCCTTCGCGCCAATTCATAGATGCAGGTTCAAAGTTCACGGAAGGAGTTTTCAATCGAAAATCGCAAACCGGCGATCGAAAATGAGATGCGGGAGTAACTCAGTGGTAGAGTCACAGCCTTCCAAGCTGTTGGTCGCGGGTTCGATCCCCGTCTCCCGCTCCATTTGGAACCTCGAAAATCGGAACTGGAAACTCGGCGAGGGGAGCGCGGCCGAACCTCGAATTTCGATTTTCGAATGACAAGATTCGCGCGCGTCGCGCGCGGGCCGATGTAGCTCAGTTGGTAGAGCACGTCCTTGGTAAGGACGGGGTCAGCGGTTCAATCCCGCTCATCGGCTCCAGAGATTTCTTGGTAGGGGACCGCGTTGGATTCCAAGGCTGCGAGGGGGCACCTAAGGCTGGCGGAGGGACTTATCGAAACCGCGAAAATTGGAGATGCGGCCTCAGAGTATGAAATCCGCAATGCCTTCTCGCGTGCCTACTACGCTCTGTTCCATGCGTGTTGCGGTTACTTGTTCGCGCAAGGTGTGGCGAATGTCCGCGTGCTCATAAAGGATCATGGCAAGTTGCATGCCGAGATGGACAGGGGAATGGGCAGGCCATTTGGGCGTTTCATGAGGGATTGTTACGAGCTCAGGCGGAACTCGGATTACCGGGCGGAATGGGCCGTCCCACCGTTTTACTCGTGCGTTGAGAAACTGAAGCACGCTCGAACACAGTGTTATTTCGTGGTGGCGACCGCCAAACGGCTAATCCCTTAGCCGCAAAGCCGGGGGTCGGAATGACTAGCTATGAATTAGGGAATCTGATTAAGGATCGCTTGCGCGCCGCCGGGCTGGCTCAGTACCTCGACGAGGCCAGAGAGCAATACCTCGAATTTCCCGACGGGTTCTTCGCAGAGGTGGTTCTGAAAGATGGGTCGAAGCTGTCAGAGGCGCAAAGGATT
>JAKAWO010000169.1 GCA_021827255.1 Acidobacteriota bacterium
CCGCGGTGTGGGGCACAGTCCAACAGACAACACCGCGCGTGCGACGTATCGGTCCCGTGCAAGCGTCGAGCACCCCGAATACAACCTCATCGAAAGTCAGCCTGAGCACTTGCCCGCCCAATCTTTCCTGCCAGCTATTGCAAAATCCCTCTTACGCCGCCGCCAGGGCACGGTTTTAACCGTGCCACTCGCCGGACAAGCCGCCGTGAAGGAAATCAAACGGGTCTCCTGCGTGGTAAGAAAGATGAATCATGCTTGCCTGCCCGGCCTTCCGTGAGCCCTTTGCGGTCTTAGCGCCTTTGCGTGAAACAGGCTTTTCGCTCATTCAGCGAACTTCTGACGCAGCGTCCTAGGCTATAATCGCCTTAGAACCGGTTCCAATTGGACAAATGGGACGTTTGGGACATTCTCCCTGCATATTCTGTATCTATTTGATAAAGGGCATGTTAGTTAATTTCTAACCCATCCCCCGCGACGGTTTTCCCCAATTTGTGTTTACTTAGGATACAGCGCGCAAAATTTACCGCCTGCTTGCAGTCAATGTTAGAATCTCCATTGGATATGCGCTCGCGGATCGTCATCATCGAGGATGAAAAGGACCTGGTTGAACTGCTCCGCTACAACCTTCGCAAAGAAGGCTTTGAGGTCGAAGATTTCGCCTCCGGCCGCCAAGGTTTCGAGCACCTGCGACGCCATCCTGCCGATTTGCTGATCCTCGACATCATGCTTCCCGACGACGATGGCTTGGAACTATGCCGCCGCCTGCGCGCCCATGAGCGCACTCGGCTGTTGCCGGTGATTTTCCTGACCGCCAAGGGCAGCGAAGTGGACCGGATCGTGGGCCTCGAAATTGGCGGCGATGATTACGTCACCAAACCCTTCAGCCCGCGTGAGCTGGTGGCCCGCGTCAAGGCAGTCCTCCGGCGCCGCGACCGTAGCGCGTCCCCGCCCGAGGTGATCGAGGTGGGCGACGTTCACCTGGACGCCGCCACGCGCGAAATCCGAGTGCGAGGCCAGCCGGTGGAACTGAGCGCGCTCGAGTTTAAGCTGCTGCATTTTCTCCTTTCGCAGCCTCGGCGAGTCTTCAGCCGCGACCGCTTGCTCGACGAGGTATGGGGGAGCGAGCATTTTGTTACGCCGCGCACCGTGGACGTTCACATCCGCCGCCTGCGCGAGAAGATTGAGGTGGAACCTGACAAGCCTCAATACATCCAAACGGTCCGCGGCTCCGGCTACCGGTTCGTGTTTGAGCCAGCCGAAGCCGGGGAGATTTGACGCCGCGGTTCTTTCGAGGCTGCCTTGCTAACGCTTCGGCGTAGCCGCATCTTCCAAAGGGTTTTTCTAGGCACGCTGCTCGCCGTCGCGATCACCCTCCTCACGCTTGATCTTTATCTGGGCCATTTCGCGCCGGCGCGGGAGCTTACCGCTGAAGCCGCCTCCATCGCATCCCTCGTCCATCGGGGAATGCGCGAGGTTTTTCTCCTGGGGTTCCTGATGGCGCTGGGCGTTGCGTACTTTGTCTCCCGCCCGCTGATCCGCGGCCTCACGCGCTTACAAGGTTTTGCGGAAGGGTTGGTCAAGTCACCGTCTCTCGCCCCGACGCTGGCGGAAGCGGAGGATGAACTGGGAGCTCTGGGACGATCTCTAAACCAGACGGCGGTGGAATTGAGGAACCTCGTCGAACGTCTTCGATTGGAATCGGCGCGGCGTGAAGCCATTCTGTCCAGCATGGTTGAGGGCGTCCTGGCGGTGGATAACGAGCTCCAAGTGACATTCTGCAATGAAGCTTTCCTGCGCGCCGTGCGCTTCGTGGGACCTCCGCCCGAGCATCTTCCGCTGCTCGAGGTGGTTCGTGACCCCAGTTTGCTGGAAGTTCTCACTCGCGTGCTGGTGTCGGGGGAATCCGTCAAAGGAAGGATTCAACTCGGCGGACTTGTGGGAAGTTCCTTCGAGGTGCAGGCTGCGCCGCTGGCCGCGTCGCCGCGCCCCGGAGCCATTGCTATTCTTCACGACATTACGGATTTGGAACGTCTCGAGCGGGTGCGAACGGATTTTGTGGCCAACGTTTCTCACGAGCTGCGGACACCGCTCGCGGCGATCCGAGGCTATGCGGAAACCTTGCTGGAGGGCGCGCTGGAAGATAAGGAGCACAACCGGCGGTTTCTTGAAATCATCAAGAGCCACGCCATCCGCTTGAATAACGTCGCCTCCGACCTGCTGACGCTGACCGAACTCGAATCAAAGGCCGAACTCCCGGCGCTTGAAGCCTTCTCGGTTGCGGAATCCTTGAAGTCGGCCGTCGCCATGGTCGAGCCTGAAGCGCGAGCGAGAAGCGTCACCGTCCACTGTGGCGGTGGCGAAAACTTGACGCTCAAGGGCGAACGTCACCGCTTCGAGCAGGCCTTGGTCAATCTGCTGAACAACGGCATCAAATTCAACCGGGCTGGCGGAGAGGTTCACGTGAGCGCCGGTCTGGCTGCGGACGGGCGCGCGCAAATCATCGTGACGGACACGGGCATCGGCATCCCGTCGCAGGACCTCGACCGAATCTTCGAGCGCTTTTACCGAGTGGACAAGGCCAGATCCCATGAAGTCGGCGGCACGGGCCTCGGCCTCTCTATCGTGAAGCATGTTATCGAGCGCATGGGCGGCAGCATTAAGGTCGAAAGCCAGCTCGGAAAAGGCTCAACGTTCACTTTACTGTTGCCCTTGGGTGAGCCGCCCTCCCGCGCTTAACTCACCGCGACCCACAGCCTCCGGCCGACGCAAAACCCGCCTTCGGCATGGGAGGGATGGGTTCTCAATGGTTCTGACTGAGGTCTTCATTCACCTGCCCCAGCAGCATGGCTGTCGCCCGCCTCGGACAGCGATTTAACGAAGTTGTCATCATTCGTTCAGCTTGGCTTAACGTCGCCCGTTTAGCTTGGATCTTTCAAGGGCTGTTACAGCCGACATCAGACGGCATTCTATCGTTCAACAGGAGAGGAATTTTCATGAACAAAACGGTGCAGAAAGCGACTCTGACTCTTGCTTTGGCGGCGTTCTCCGCCACGCTGGCGTTTGGCCTTCCACCGCTTGGCTCAAAGGCTCAAAGCTCGGCGCGCATGTCCGCGCCCTCAGCGGGCGGCCCGGTGAGACCAAGCTCGGACCACCAAATTAAATCTCTCAAAAAGCAGTTGACTGAGCAACAGTCAGAAATCAATGAGCTGCTTGAAAAGGTTCAGCGGCTCGAACAGCAGGTTGGAACCGGCCAGAGGGCGCGAGTCGCGCCGCCGCTGCCTTCTCATATGTCCGGAGGCGCCCGCGTCGCCAGCTTGACGCCCGTCCTGCCTTCAAAGAAGGCATTGGACACCCGCCCCGTGGGCCTTCCGGCCGATGCCCCGCTTGCTGCGGCAACCTCCGCCCGAGGCCAGAGCGAGAGCGAGGGAGCAACTTCCGATTCGCCCTTACAGTTCAAAATTGGCAGCGCCTACGTTACGCCCGTCGGATTTATGGACTTCACGTCGGTCTGGCGCAACCACGATGTCGGCAGCGGGATCGGGACGAACTTCGCTGGAATTCCCTACGGCAACGTTTTCCAGACCAACCTGAGCGAGTTTCGCATGAGCATGCAAAACTCGCGGGTGGGCTTCCGCATTGACGCCCTGACCCACGGCGCGCATGTCATCGGCTATATGGAGGCTGACTTTCTGGGGCTTTCTCCGGGCAACGCCGCCGTCAGCAGCAATAGCAACAGCCTGCGTTCGCGCCTCTATTGGGTTGACGTTCGCAAAGGCGATTGGGAAGTGCTCGGGGGGCAAACCTGGAGCTTAATTGCGCCCGGGCGTGACGGCATTTCACCCTTGCCCGGAGATATCTTCTTCACCCAGAACATGGACACGAACTATCAAGCAGGCCTCGTCTGGGGACGCATCCCGGAGTTGCGATTTGTCTATCATCCCTCCAAGAAAGCCGCCTTCGCCGTTGCATTGGACAGCCCCGAGCAGTACGTGGGCGGGTCGGCGGGCGGTCCGCTCATTACTTTTCCTGCGGCTCTCGCCTCGACCTACGCGAGCGAGCTGAACACGGGAGGAAATGCCTTTGGCGTCCCCAACGTCGCTCCCGATGTGATTGCCAAGCTGGCGCTCGACCCTTCCAGCAAATTCCATTTTGAAGTCGGCGGCGTGGAGCGCAATTTCAAGGTTTGGAATCCGGCGACGAGCACCACTTACACAACGACCGGAGGCGGTGGATTCGCGAACTTGAACTTTCAGCTCTTCAAAGGCATGCGGATTCTCACCAATAACTTTGTCAGCGACGGTGGCGGACGGTACATTTTCGGCCAAGCGCCCGACCTCATCGTCAAGGCCAACGGCAGCCCATCGCTGATTCACGCCGATTCAACGGTCACTGGCTTGGAGTACACGCACGGCAACTCCCTGCTCTGGGGCTACTATGGCGGCCTTTACGTCGGACGCAACACGGCCATGGATGCCAACGGCAAGCTGATCGGTTACGGATACAGCGGTTCGCCCGCCAGCCAGAATCGCGCTGTCCAAGAGGCCACTTTCGGATTGAACCAGACCCTCTGGAAGGATCCCGAATGGGGCGCGGTCAACTTTATAGGTCAATACTCGTATGTCACGCGCAATCCCTGGTCCGTCGCTGTGGGATCGCCGGCCAACGCCAGCTTGAATATGGTCTATTTCGACATTCGGTACACTCTGCCAGGTTCCGCGCCGACTTTAGGGAAATAGGCGCTCCGCCGGCAGTCATCGGTCCGGATTGCGCAGGATCAGGACGGGGGCTTGGCAAGCGATAGGCTGGAGGAAAGCGATCCGAGGCGCGATTCCAGCGATAACGGCAAGGAGAGCCTAACCCGAGCTTAATCCGATTGTAACAAAGTTGTAACAGTCAAATTCCAAATTCAAGGGAGGATACTTTCGTGAAGAGAATACATGCAATGGCAGCGATGATGGCGGCACTGGCGATCGCAATGTTAGTGTTGGTAAGGCCGGCAAGCCGTTTGGCGGCTGCACCCCTTCCCACGCCACCCCTCAGCGCCAATATCCTCGAAACGGGGTCGAGCCTGTTGTATCCGCTATTTCAGCTATGGGTTCCGGTTTATACAAAGGCTAACCGGGGTGTGAAAATCACACCCCAGTCCACCGGCAGCGGCACCGGCATTGCCCAGGCCACTGCGGGCCTCGTCCAAATCGGCGCATCCGACGCTTACATGAGCGACGCCCTGGTGAGACAACATCCTTTGTTGAACATTCCACTCTGCATCTCCGTGCAGATGGTGAACTATAATTTGCCCGGCCTGAACCGCGTGCATCTAAAGGTAAGCGGCCCCGTGCTGGCGGGCATCTATCAGGGCAAAATCCGCTACTGGGATGACGCTGCCATTAAAGGGCTCAACCCCGGCGTCGCCTTGCCCCATCACCTCATCATCCCGGTGCATCGAACCGATGGCAGCGGCGATACGTTCATCTTCACCCAGTACCTCTCGTTCAGCGACCCCAGCGGCTGGGGGCAGAGCGTCAGTTACGGCACCACGGTGAGTTGGCCGCCTGTTTCAGGAGGGCTCGGCGCCGAAGGCAACCCCGGCATGGTCACAGCCATTCAGGACAATCCTTATTCGGTTGCGTACATCGGCACGAGCTTCCAGAACGCAATCGAAAAGGGCGGTCTCGGCATCGCCCTGTTGAAGAACCGCGCCGGAAACTTTGTTTTCCCTTCGGCGAAGACGGCGGATTCCGCGGCTGCGGTCATGGTGTCGAAGACGCCCCAAGACGAACGCATTAGCCTGATTTTCGCCCCTGGCGCCGAATCCTATCCCATTATTAACTATGAGTACGCGCTGGTGAGCCGGCAGCAGCCTTCGGCCCAAATGGCGGCGGCGCTGCGTGAGTTTTTCAACTGGGCGATCAGCGAACGCGGCGGCAACGCGCCGCATTTTATGGACGCGGTTCATTTTGTGCCGCTTCCGGCTCCCATCGTCAAGCTGAGCGCAGCCCAGATCGAGGAGATCCAGTGACTGGAACCCGGGGCGACATCGGCGTCTCCCGCCCGCTTGCCTCCTGCCGGCGCGCGGGCGATGGCTACGTGTTGCCCCCCATGCAAAGTTGCCGCAATGGCGGGGTGCTGGTTGGTCTTTTTTGCCCAAGCTCGCGTGACTTCGGAGCGCCGAGATGAATTTCCGTCGGTTCACAGCCTTGCTGGCCAGCGTCGTGGCAGGAACGCTGATTGTTATCGTGATCTTTCTTGCCATCTACGCCTGGCCGGCGGTGCGGCTCAATGGTTTCCACTTTCTGACCCAGAACAATTGGAACCTTGGCAACCTCTACGCCGATCCGATTCTCGTTCACGGCCAGGAGATTCTGCCGGCCGCCCATTACGGCATCTTGTTCCTGATTGTCGGAACGTTGCTCAGCGCCGCCATCGCGGTCCTGCTGGCGGTTCCGATCGGCGTCGGCGCGGCGATCTTCCTGGCCGAGGGAATGCCGGCGATGATGCGCTCCTGGATTTCCTTGTTCGTCGAGCTGTTGGCGGCGATCCCGAGTGTTGTTTACGGGCTTTGGGGCTACGTGGTCGTGATTCCCTTCCTTGGGCATCGCGTGTTTCCGTTCATGATCAAATGGCTTGGCCCTATTCCCTTTTTTGGCGGCCCC
>JAKAWO010000170.1 GCA_021827255.1 Acidobacteriota bacterium
TCTATAATATTTTCGTCGCGCGAGCATAAACCAGATTCTTGACCACCCCTTGTTCAACCAAGCTGACTCGCCGGCGGGGAATGCCTTCGCCATCGAAGGGAGGGCCGCCTTGCAACGGGTGGAAGACGTCGTCGCGGACGAAAATATTATCGCCAAACAGCTTCTCGCCCACCCGGCCTGAGAGGCAGCTCCGGCCTTCGTGAACCGCCAGGCCGCCGAAATCAAAGAACAAGAAGCCCAGTAAATCGAGCACGGCGGAGGGTTCAAGGATTACGGTGTATTTGCCCGGATGGAGGTCGCGCGGAGCCGAACCTTCCAGCGCTTTACGGGCGGCGCGTCCGGCCAGCTCTTCCGGGTTCAGTTCAAGGTGAAGCGGGCTGGTTTTCTTGGCCCAGCCGGAGCTCGTCTCCCCCAGCATCGTGATGGAAAACTCTGAGAGTGTCTCCTCGTGAAACGCCTCGAGGCCACGTGAATTGAGCAAGGCCGTCGAGGTGGCGCCGCTCGAATAAACTCCGGCCGCAGTCAGCTTGTCCTTTTCCGCCCGCCGGATGGCAGCCGAGACCGTTTCCGCGCGAGCGCTCGGAGAGAGGTTCGCTGTCTCTTTGTAGAAACGGTCCACGGAGCGGTAGGTTTGAGGGCTCGGAAGCGGAAGCAGATCGGGGTTAGGAGGCTGGAGACGCGCCAGCGCCAAGGCGCCTTCGCAAGCCTGGCGGATGGAAATCTCATCGAGCTTGTTGGTGCTGGCGCGGGCGGTGCGATGATCCGCTACGGCGCGCACCGAAAGCGCCGTTTCCTCCTCGGCAACGTTCTGATGAATGGTGTTGTTGGCAAATCGAGTGAGGGCGTAAGTGGTCGAAGTGATGAACGCTTCGGTTTCGTCGGCGGTCGAATACTTCAGGACTTTATCGAAAATCTCTTTGGCGCGTTGGCGGGTTAGTGTCATCGGGTGATTTGGCGATTGCCGGATGGAGTCATGGTGTGATGCGGCGATCTCTTCATCGGATCATTCAAGGGCCAAGATGCCCTTCGAATGAATCCATCCTCCCATGGAGCAATGGCTCAAACGCCCGGTCACCCCATCGCTCAATCACTCCACGGTTCAACGGCCGTAGGCGACGCCTACGCTCACCTTTCGGAACCGCGCCGGTGAAGCGCCGTGGCCCGTGCCCATGGTTTGCATGGGCTGGCCTTTGCCGCAGTTGGGCGTTCCCCAGAGCGTCCAATCCTCCGGGCCGCCAATGGCGTCGCACGAGTTCCAGAATTCCGTGGTGATGCCGCCGTAGCTTGGATTTCTAAGCATCCGGGTCTTTTTGCCCTGCTTGATTTCCCACCCGATTTCGGTTCCGAACTGGAAATTGTAGCGGCGGTCGTCAATAGACCAACTGCGGTTGGTCTCCATGTAGATCCCGTCGTCCGTATCAGCGATCAGATCCTCAAGGCTTCCCCGCACCGGCAGAAGGCTCACGTTCGTCATACGGATGAGGGGAATGCGATTCCACCCTTCGGCGCGCATGGCGCCGTTGGAGCGCACGTCTCCAACCGCAGCCGCCGTCTCGCGGGATGTCAGGTAGCCCACAAACAAGCCGTCTTGGATGATCGGCGTGCGCTGAGCGGGCACGCCCTCGTCGTCATACGCAAACGTCCCGAGGCCGGGTCCGTGCGACGGCGTGGCGTCGGCCACCACGTTGACCATCTCGGACGCATACTTCAACTGGTGGAGCTTATCGAGCGTCAGGAAGCTCATGCCCGCGAAGTTGGCTTCGGTGCCAAGAACGCGGTCGAGCTCGATCGGGTGTCCGACGGATTCGTGAATTTGGAGACCCACTTGCGAGCTGCCCAGAATAATGTCGCGCACGCCGGCTGGGCATTGTTCGGCTGAGTGCAGAGCGACCGCCTCCTCGGCGATCTGCGGCGCGTGTCCCACGAGGTCCAGTTCCTCCACCAATTCGTAGCCTTTGGTCTGGTATTGCCCGCCGAATGAATTGGGATAGGACCGACGCTGGATTTCGTTGCCCGCGAAGGAGGTGGCGACGAAGCCGACGCCCGTCTGAGTCTTCTTCTGGCGAATCTCGGACCCGTGACTGGAAAGGAAAAACTGATCCAGGTGACGGAAGTCCATCTGAACTTCCGCCAGCGTGATGCCTTTGACCCTCCGGAGCTCGGTATCCACCTTGAGCATTAGCTCGAGGCAGCTCGAAACAGGAATCGAAAACGGATCAATGCGGCATGGGCCTGTCCATTGATCTACGAACTTGCTTTCGGGGGCGAGTTCAACATCCCGCTTTTTGGCAAGCGAGCTGGCGCGGGCGATTTCAACCGCGCGCGCCGCAACGGCATCAAGGCCATCGCGCGTCAGTTGGTCGGTCGAGGCGAAGCCCCACGCGCCCGAAGCGATCACCCGCACGCCGAGGCCGTAGGATTCTGACTCGCGAACCTGCGCCGTCTCGCCATTCTTGGTCCCCAGGTTTCGCTGCCGCACGCCGATCACGCGAACGTCGGCATAGCTCGAGCCTTGTGCAATCGCCGTGTCCAACGCTCTTTGGGCGAGATCCTTCATCCCTTAAATCAATCGCGAAGGCGTGCAACGAGCTACGGCGCGCTCGAAGAGTTCCCTTCGTGGAATGGCGACATTTCGAACGGGGCTCAAGGGGGCCGAAGTTAAACCGTGACTCAACGCCTACGTTCCCTCCGACCAGGAAGCCAGGTAGGCTTCCTGCTCCCTGGTCAGCTTGTCAATGGTGATGCCCATGGATTCCAGCTTTAGACGGGCGATGGACCGGTCAATCTCGGTGGGAACAGGGTAAACCTTGGGCTCAAGTTGGCCATGGTTCTTGACAACATGCTCAACGGAAAGAGCCTGGTTGGCAAAACTCATGTCCATGACGACCGCGGGATGACCTTCGGCAGCCGTCAGGTTGATGAGGCGGCCTTGCCCGAGCAAGAAAATCTTGCGGCCATCGCGCAGAGTATATTCATCCACGAATTCACGGACCTGGCGCTTTGAATGCGCCGCTTTCTCCAGTCCGGGAATGTCAATCTCCACGTTGAAGTGCCCGGAATTGGCTACCACCGCTCCGTCCTTCATGGCCTTGAAATGCTCGACGGTCAAGACACTCTTGTTGCCGGTCAAGGTGATGAAGACGTCACCGGCTGCCGCGGCCACAGCCAGCGGCATCACGCGGAAGCCATCCATAGTGGCCTCCAGGGCCCGAGTGGGGTTGACTTCCGTCACGATGACGTCGGCCCCCAGCCCCTTCGCTCGCATCGCAACGCCCCGGCCGCACCAGCCGTAGCCGCAGACGACCACGTGGAGGCCGGCGAACAACAGATTGGTGGCGCGAATGATCCCGTCAATGGTGGACTGGCCCGTGCCGTAACGATTGTCGAACAGATGCTTTGTGTCGGCGTCGTTCACCGCCACAATGGGATACTTGAGCACGCCCTGAGCCGCCATGCTGCGCAGGCGGATGACGCCTGTGGTGGTTTCTTCCGTCCCCCCCAGCACGCCGGGAATAAGCTCCTGCCCCTTGGTCAGAATCGTGGTCACCAGGTCGGCGCCATCGTCCATGGTCATTTGCGGCTTATGGCTGAGCGCCGCCATGATGTGGGAATAGTAGGTCTCCTTGTCCTCGCCTTTGATGGCAAACACTGGGATGTGATAGTCGTGGACGAGCGAGGCGGCCACATCGTCCTGGGTGCTGAGCGGGTTCGAAGCGCACACAACCACGTCCGCGCCGCCGTCACGGAGCGTGATGGCCAGGTTGGCGGTTTCCGTGGTGACGTGGAGACAGGCGGCGATTCGAATCCCCTCGAGCGGCCGTTCCGCGATGAATCTTTTGCGGATCAATTGCAGGACGGGCATCCATTGGTTGGCCCATTCGATCCGATTTTTTCCTTTAGCGGCTAAATTCAGATCTTTGACGTCACACTCCAGGGTCTTCGTGGTCGTCATCTATCGCCCAACCTCCTGCCGTAGGCTATCCGCCTTGTCGGTCTTTTCCCAAGTGAATTCCGGTTCGGAGCGTCCGAAGTGCCCGTAAGCGGCGGTCTTCCGGTAAATCGGGCGAAGCAGATCAAGCGCGCGAATAATGGCCCTCGGGGTGAGATCAAATTGCTGGCGGACCGCCTCCGTCAGTTGCCCGCAACTCGCCTTTCCGGTTCCGAATGTTTCCACCAAGATGGAAACCGGCTCGGCAACGCCGATGGCATAGGCGAGCTGGACTTCGGCTCGGTCGGCCAGGCCGGCCGCGACAATGTTCTTGGCAATGTAGCGGGCCATGTAGGTGGCGGAACGGTCCACTTTGGTGGGGTCCTTGCCTGAGAATGATCCCCCGCCGTGCCGCGCCCAGCCGCCGTAAGTGTCCACGATAATCTTGCGCCCCGTCAGGCCTGAATCGCCCACCGGACCTCCGGTCACAAAGCGCCCGGTCGGATTGATGTGATATTTCGTCTTCTGATCCAGCATGTGGGCGGGAATCACGGGCTTGATGACGCACTCGAGCACCCCTTCGTGAAGTGTCTCGTTGGAAACAGAGTCGCTGTGCTGGGTTGAAACCACCACCGCGTCCACGCGCACCGGCTTGGAGCCTTCGTACTCCACCGTCACCTGCGACTTGCCGTCCGGCCGAATGAAGTCGAGAATCTTCTTCTTCCGCGTCTCCGCCAGCCGCATGCAGAGCTTGTGAGCCATCATAATGGGGAAGGGCATTCGTTCCGGTGTCTCGTTGCAGGCGTAACCGAACATCAGACCTTGGTCTCCGGCTCCCCCCGTGTCCACGCCCATCCCGATGTCCTGGCTCTGCCGCGTCAGATTGACGTGAATCTCGCAATTATCCGCTGTGAACCCGCCCTTCGGATCGGTGTAACCGATTTCTCGGACCGTATTGGAAACGATGGCCCGAATGTCGGGGGAAACGAACGTGGTGATTTCACCCATCACGTAAACGTGGCGATCCTTCACCATGGACTCGCACGCCACTCGGCCCCCAGGATCGGCTCCCAGCACCGCGTCCAGCACCGCGTCGGAAATCTGATCGCAGAGTTTGTCGGGATGCCCTTCGGTCACCGATTCAGAGGTAAAAAAATAACGTTGGTTTGACGCCGTCACGCGACTCCTTCCAACCCACAGTAAGAATCTGACGTTGGTTGCAAACCTGAGAAACTACCATACTCCCATGGCGGGTGTCAACGCGGCATTTTATGCGCGTGCAGCGACCGAACCGATGAGGGGCGGCGACTCGCCGCTTGGCGCGGCGGCTGGACAACCTCGCGTCCCGGCAGCGTTCCAGGCTGAAACTCGCTGGGATATGTGACATCGAAGCGAGAATTCTGTGGATGGCATTTATTCTGGCCCTTCGTCGAGGCGTGTATGAGACGCTCCGAGCAGGAGGCGCCCTTCGACCATGGCCGCCAGCACCTCTTCGTGAACTCGGTCGCCAGCGAAGCCGGCTGCAAAACGGTGATCGCTCACCGCCTCAAACGCTCGGGGATATTCTGTACGCCTCGAGGGGCCAATGCTATCCTGACTCTGGGTTGCGCTCACCTCAATAGCGGTTTTGAGGATTATGGGCAGGGCCGCCGGGCAGATATGGCCGCGTAACTCCAATGTCGCGCACCCCGCGGGACTGGATTAAGGCCCGTTCGAGCACGACCCCCTGGAGGCTTGCATTCCATGAAATCCCATACGGAATATCTCTGGTTCAACACGAAGAAAAAGCGCGAATTCATTAACATAACGGACGACGTGGCAAACGCCGTGGCCAAGTCGGGAATCCAGGAGGGACTGGCGCTGGCCTCCGCCATGCACATCACGGCGGGAGTTTACATCAACGACGCCGAAGATGGCCTGATCGCCGACATCGAAGCATGGCTGGAGCATTTGGCTCCGTTCCGCGCGGATTATCGCCATCACGCGACCGGCGAGACCAACGGCGACGCTCACTTGAAAAACCTGCTGGTGGGGCACCAAGTCCTGGTTCCGGTCACCGAGGGCAAGCTCGACCTGGGGCCGTGGCAGCAGGTCTATTATGCCGAGTTTGACGGCCAGCGAAGAAAGCGCGTCGTCCTCAAGCTGATCGGAGAGTAAGCGCGCCGCGAGCCAAGACGTGGTCGCTCAACGGGCGCCATCCGCCGGCGGGTGGAGGCGCGGGATGCGGTCCTCGACGGGCGGCAATGGCGGAAACGGCGCGTGCGGCTCGGTTTGGTACCAATAGGCTACCGAATAGTAATTGTCGGCGCGGTTGTTGGCCGTGCCGTGCTCGATGGTGGCGCGCAAGGACCGAGTGAAGGTGATGGGCGAATCGAGGTTGAACCGGTAAACCGACCAGCGCGACCCGGCGCGCTCCGGGCCGACCACCGGCGCTCCGAACAGCGGATAAGAAAACGGTTTCCCGCCGAAGTCCCAGGCCCCTAGGAAATAGTCTTCCGTGCCCGTGCCGTTGATGTTGGGCCTGATCTCTCCGTTCACGCGGCGGCCGCCGTCAATGAAGAACATGTCGTCGCCTTCGCCCCACCAGCCGTCACTATTCTCCAGCACCGACATGGTGACGCCGACAAATTGCCCGCGGCCTTTGGCCGTCATCCAGATGTAATTGTCCTGGCCGGTCAGATTTTTGCCGTTGCTCGCCACCGCATGGCATGGCGAGATCGGAA
>JAKAWO010000171.1 GCA_021827255.1 Acidobacteriota bacterium
CCGGACTAAGCCGCGCGCGCGCCATCACGGTGCCTGCGGGCGAGCCATCCAAGTCCCTGGCGCAGGTTGAGCGGATTGCTTTGAAACTGTCGGCCTGCGGCGCCGATCGCCACTCGCTGCTCGTGGACCTTGGCGGCGAGGTCGTCGACGATCTGGGTGGCTTCGTGGCTTCAACCTATATGCGTGGGATGGATTGTGTTCAGGTTCCGACCACCGTCGTCGCGCAGGTGGACAGCTCGATCGGCGGCAAAACCGCCGTGGATGTGGGAAAGGCGAAAAACCTGGTGGGAACGTTTCACTCGCCGCGCCTGGTCTTGGCGGACCCGACGGTCTTGAGCTCGCTCAGCGAACGGGCATTTCGGTCCGGATTCTACGAGGTCGTGAAGCACGCAATCCTCTCCGGGCCGACGTTCTTCGCCTGCCTGGAGCGTCAGCTCGCCAAGCTCCGGCCGGGCCGCGCCGCCGATCTCGCGCCCATCATCGCCCGCGCGGCGAAGGTCAAGGTGGAGGTCGTCAATCGCGACGAACGCGAAACCGATTTGCGCCGCGTCTTGAATCTCGGCCACACTTTGGGCCATGCCATCGAGGAAGCCACCGAGTATCGGCGGTTTCTGCACGGCGAAGCGGTCGGCTGGGGATTGCTGGGGGTCATCCGCTTGGGGGAGCGGCTCGGCGCGCTGCCCGGGGATGAGGCCGCGCGGATGGTCCAGTTGGTGCGGCAGGTTGGCCCGCTGCCTTCCATCAAAGACCTTCGCGCCGGGCGCGTCCTTCCGCTCCTGCTGCACGACAAAAAAACCGTCGGTGGCCGCATCCATTGGGTCGTCCCGGAGCGGATCGGCAAGCTGCGGGTGAGATCGGATGTGCCGATGGAAACCGTCGCGCAGGCTTTCCGCGACATCCAACGAGCGATGGAATGAGCGGTAGCGCGAAGCCAGAGCTCGCCGGAAGCCCCCTGGGCCGACCGGGTGACCCCGGGTCAACGGCCGCTGAAGTGCGCCGGATGTTTGCTGCCGTCGCGCCGCGTTACGATCTCCTCAATCACGTTCTTTCTTTCGGTTCGGACATCCTGTGGCGCCAGAAGGCCGCTGAAGCGTTGGCTGACGTTCTGGCAAGACCGGGATCTAGGGTGACGGATTTGTGCTGTGGCACAGGCGACTTGGCTCTGGCGCTGGCGAGCCGCTCCGCCGGAGGGGTGATCGGCGCGGACTTCTGTTATCCCATGCTGGCTCGGGCGCGGCAGAAATCACTGGGCCGGCTTCATCTTC
Source organism: Acidobacteriota bacterium (assembly GCA_021827255.1). GTDB lineage: Bacteria > Acidobacteriota > Terriglobia > UBA7540 > UBA7540 > JAKCCV01. The sequence goes on from JAKAWO010000171.1 coordinate 1,266, forward strand.
ACTTCGTCGAGGCCGATGTGTTGCGCTTGCCCTTCGCGGATGCGTCATTGGACGCGGTTTCCGTCGCCTTCGGCTTTCGCAACCTCGCCAATTATCGCCAAGGACTGCGTGAAATGTGCCGCATCCTGAAGCCGCGCGGCCGGATGGCCATCCTCGAGTTTTCAAAGGTTCGGGGAATGATTGTTGGCCCCCTTTTCCGTTTTTATTTTCGCCGCCTGCTCCCGCATCTGGGTTCCTGGGCCTCGGGCGTTCCCGGTCCCTACCAGTACCTTCCCGATTCGGTCGCGCGCTTTCCGGACCAGGAGTCTCTTGCCGGGATGATGCGTGAAGCGGGATTGACGAGGGTCCGCTATCGAAATCTAACGCGGGGAGTCGCAGCCCTGCACGTGGGAGAAAAAGCTGTTTAGGGGGTCTTGCTCCAGTCGGCCGGGGCGCCACTCGCCTTGAACTCCTGGTTGAGGCTGTCTAGAGCCTTCTCCGCCCGGGCGGTCCCGGCTTCTTTCTCGCTCAGCTCGGCTTGCTTGGCGGAAATCTTGTTGCTGAGGCTCGAAATCTGATTGGGATCTAGCGTTTGCTGTTTCTGAAGCTGGAGAAGCTTGAGCTCGTTTTGGGAAAGGGTTTGTTCCTCTTTAGCGCGCGCGAGGCGGGCGCGAACCACCTTGAACCGCGCCTGCCAATAGGCCCGGGTCCGCAGGTTACGAGCGGGGGTCGCGCTCGACTCGGCCGCTCCGCCTAGCGGTGCGGAGGAGGATTGCGTATGAGCGGCTCGCTGAGCTAAGCCGATCGCGGGATTCCACGATTTCGGCCCGGTTTGCACTTGGCTTGGGCTCGAAGCAGTCTTGCCGGTCGGCGCGCTCGATGGGGTCCCCGAGGCGTGAGGGATCGTGTCATTGGTGTAAACCCTCACCGCCTTTTTCCCCTCCGCGTCCTGTTGCGCCCGCAGCTTGCGCGCAATTTCGCCCAGTGACTGTGCCCCGGCCATCGCTTGGAGAGAGAGGGAAAACATGGCGCCTAGCGCCGCGGACCGCAACATCAGGCTTTTCATAAGGTCACCTCACCCAAGGGGCTGGGCGTCACGAATCTGCTTCCCCGCAGGCAGCCGTTGTCATTGTGGCCGCAGTGGAACGTTCGCTTTCCGGTACCACTCGCTCGCGCCGCGCGGCCTTATCGTATCCAGCCGGGATCTCCGCCGTCTCTCTGAAGTTGCTCTTGCAAATCCTGCATATCCTTCTCATCAGCGGCAATCTGAGCCTTCTTGGCTTGAATTTCCTGCCGCAGCTTATTGGCACTCGATTGAAACCCTGGTCCGCTCTCCTGGTCCAACGTTTTCTGAGGGTTCGGGTAATAGGTTAACCGCGCCTGGCCAAGTTGCTGCTCCAGCACAGCGAGCTCTCGCTGGTGGAGACTCAAGTTGCTCCGAATCCTTGCCGCGCGTTTTTGGAAATATGCTTGGCCGTGTTTGCGGCTGGCCTGGGGCGATTCCTTGGAGGTCCCGGATTGGGCCGGTTGGCCCTCTGGAGTCCCCGTTACGCTGATCCCGCCGTGCTGTGGGATGTTATCGTTCGTATAGACCTTGACGGCTTTCGTGCCTTGTGCTTTGCGCTCCTCCTGCAGCTTGCGCGCCAATTCGCCAAGCGACAGCGGCTGACTCGATGCCCCCATCCGCCCGTTTTGAGCCACGAGCACGTAGTCCGCCGGCCCTGGGAGAGACGCAACGCGCGATGGATTCTTTCGAGCCGTGAATGAATCCACCTGCCCCAGCAACCCTCCCGTCGCCAGCATCACGGCTAGAGCCGTTCCCACCACAGCTTTTTTCATGATTCCCATCTTTGGCAGCCTCCTGGCCCTCCTCTGCCACCCAATCTACCCTTTTCCACCACGCAAATCAAATGTAGCGATTCATCCGCTTGCGCCACATCGCCTCCGAGTTTGGAGAGCGGAAAAACCTTGAACCCCCATTCAAGTTGAGGATTTAATGGAAGCGAAGGTTGCCAGGCCGGATATAATCGTCTTTTAGGCTCGCCCGGAATTCCAATGGCTATCCACGCGCTGTACGTTCTCTCCAAGGACGACCCGGAAGCCCGCGCTTGGCTCAGGTTTTTCCGCCGCCACGGGAACGGTGGCTTAACGGACTTCGCCATCGAGCGCGTCTATTGGCTGGAAGGAAGCGTGGACACCGGCAAGCTGAGGGCGCTCCTGGTGAATCCGCTCTATCAAACGGCGGCTGAGCAAACACAGCTCGATCCGGCCCAAGGTCCGATCGTGGAGATTGCCTATCGCCCCGCCGTGACCGATCCGGAGACGCCGTCCATTCTGGAGGCGGCGCGATCGCTCGGCGAGCACGGGTTGGAATTTGCGCGGCTGGGTCGGCGCTATCAATTTTGCGGGATCGAAGAGGGTCCAGCGAAAATGCTGGCGGCGCGTTTTCTCTACAACACAATTGTGGAGCGGGCGCGCGAGCCGGGCGAGGTGTTTCAAACGCTGCGGCCGACGGGCGAGCCCGATCGGGTGCAAACGGTTTCGCTCGGAGGCCTGGGCGACGCTCAATTGCTCCAGCTTTCGCGCCAGCGGTCATGGTACGCGCCGCTTTCGCAGATGCGGGTGATTCAAGCGCACGAAGCCCAGCGGCGACGTCCGCACACCGACGCCGAACTCGAGGTTCTGGTTCAAAGCTGGAGCGACCATTGCTACCACACCACGTGGAAGAGTTTGGGACTGCTCAAGCGGCTTTCCGCCGCGACCGAGCGCCTCCATCATCCGCTGGTCGTCAGCGCCTTCAAGGACAACGCCGGTGGCATGGAGTTCTACGACGGCTTCGTCGTCACGCTCAAAGGCGAAACGCACAATTTTCCAAGTTCGATCGCGCCCTTCGGCGGCGTGGCCACCAAACACGGCGGGGTGATTCGAGACACGCTGGGATTCGGCAAAGGCGCTTACCCGATCGGCGGCACCACGCTCATGGGGACGATGGACCCCCGCCTTGCCGAGGACCAGGTTCCCGCCGGCGCGCTCCACCCGCAATTCATCCTGACGGAATCCATTCGCGCTACCAGCAGTTACGTCAACCCGATGGGTATCCCGATGATGCACGCGGTTTACCGCTGCCACGGCGGCTATGCCAAGTGCCTGACGCTGGGGCATTCGATCGGCTTGATTCCCGCCAAGTACGCGCGCAAGGACCGGCCCGAGGCGGACGACCTGGCCGTGCTGATTGGCGGCGAGACCGGCCGCGACGGCATTCACGGCGCAACCGCCAGTTCCACCGGCATGACGGCCGCGACGATCGAAAGGGAATTCGCCGCCGTCCAAATCGGCCATCCCCTCACCGAGCGCCGCTTTGCGACCGCCGTTCCGGTGCTGCGCGACGCCGATTGCTTGCGCTCGATCACCGACCTCGGCGCGGGCGGGCTTTCGTCGGCGGCGGGCGAGATGGCGGCGGAGTGCGGCGTTTCGCTCGACCTCGACCGCGTGCCGCTCAAGGACAAGAGCCTGACGGCGTGGGAAATTCTTCTCTCGGAGTCGCAAGAGCGCATGCTGCTGGTGGTGCCGCCGGAAAAGATGGCGGAAGCGCGGACGATTCTAGATCGCTTTGAAGTCCCTTACGCCGAAGTCGGCCAGTTCAAAAACTCCTGCCGAATGGAGGCTTTGTGGCGCGGGCAAAAAGTGGTGGACCTGGAGATGAGCTTCCTGTGGGGCGGGTGCCCGCTCGATCCTATAGCCGCCGAAGAGCCCAAGCGGCCGCTTGCGCCGCTGACGATTCCCGAGCCGGCCACGGCGGAACAGTGGGCGCGGGCGGTCGAGGGCGTTGTGGCTCACTATCACTGCTGCGACCAGAGCGTGGCGGGCGCGCGCTTTGATACGACGGTGCAAGGACGAACGGCGGTGGGGCCGCTCGCGGGGCGCGACCATTCGATGCCGACTCACGTGTACGTCTCCGCGCCGCTTTATGGCAAACCTTATGGCGTGGTCACGACGGTTGCCTTCAATCCTCTTTACAGCGACGTCAGCCCGCGTGAGGCAGCCCGCCTGACAACGATCGAGGCTATGACCAAAGCGGTGGCCGCCGGCGCCAGCTATCGCGAAATGGTTCTCGCCGACAACTTCTACACGCCGCGGCTCGCGCCGGCGGTCGCGTGGGATTTGACCCAAATGGTGGAAGCGATCGCCAAGCTTTCCGTCGAACTCGGGGTGCCGTTCATTTCCGGCAAAGACTCGAGCTCCGGAACGTTTGAGACGCCGGGGCGCCGTATTGACGTTCCGATGACGCTGGTGGTCGCGGCGATGGGCCGTGTGCCGGACACAAGCAAAATCGTGACCGCGGACTTCAAGCGCGCCGGCAATTCGCTGGTATTGGCGGGCCGTCTTGGCGAGGCGCTCGGCGGGAGCGTCTATGCCGATCTCAGCGGCCAGCGCGGCGACCGGCTGTACGATCCCGGCGACGCTGCGGCCGTTCGCGCCGTCTGGGATGCTGTGCTGGCGCTCCACGCACGTGGAGGAATTGTGTCGGCTTCGGCGATTGCCGAAGGCGGCGTGGCATTGCGCCTTTTTGAAGCGGCCTTCGGCTCCGGGCTGGGGGCGCGAATTGAATGCCTGCGCGACGGCCGAGGCCGACGCGACGGTTTCCTTTTTGGAGAGTTCACGGGCGGCGTGCTGCTGGAAGTTGATCCGGAAATGGGGTTGGATGAGGTTTTCGCCGGCGTTCCTTATCGTGTGATCGGGGAGGTTTTGCCCGAGCCCCGCCTGGCGCTTTCTGAGGCCGGCGAAACGCTCTGGAGCGAGCCGCTCTGGGCCTTGGCCGAAAAGTGGCGCTCGACTTTTCGGGAGGTCGTCGAATGAAGAACGCGCCAGTCGCCGTGCTGTACGCCCCGGGAACGAATTGCCACGAGGAAACCATCGCTGCTATCGAGCGCGCCGGCGGGCAAGCCGAGCTGGTTCTGCTCAAAGAGCTGATGGAGGGCCGGACACGCCTGATGGATTACTCAGCGGCAGTGATTCCGGGCGGGTTTTCTTATGGCGACCACCTGGGCGCGGGCAGGATTTTTGGCCTGATGCTGGTGGCGCGGCTCGGCGAAGAGCTATCCAAGTTTCTGGAAGCACGCCGGCCGATTTTGGGAGTCTGCAACGGTTTTCAGGTTCTGGCGGAGGCGGGAATTCTGCCGGGCAGCGCGCCCGGATGCCGCGCTATGGCGCTGTTGGAAAATCAATCCGCGCGCTTTGAAGATCGCAAGGTTCGGCTGCTGGCTACAGCGGAAGCCAGTTTCTGGACGAAGGGCCTCGAAGGCCAAATTTTGGAAATGCCTTCCGCTCACGGCGAGGGTCGCGCCTTTTTCCCCGGGGCTGAGGTGGCTCCGCCGCGGGTCGTTTT
>JAKAWO010000172.1 GCA_021827255.1 Acidobacteriota bacterium
TTGACTTCTGTGAGCGTAGCATGCGCGGCGAGATCATCCGCTCCGGAAGGTGAGGCAACATGAAGCTGGCTCGCTTGATCTGGAAAAGCGCGATCCGCAACCGCCGGCGCACCGCTCTGACCATTCTCAGTATCGCCGTTTCCATTTTCCTGGTGAGCACGCTTCAGGCGATTCTGGCCAGCATGTACCGCTCGGCCAACCCGAACTCCGGCCAGCCGGACTTGCGCGTGGTCGTTCACCGCGCCACCTCCATTACCCAGCCCATGCCGCAAGCCTACCGCCAGCAGATCGCCTCCGTGCCGGGAGTCGTCGCCGTCGTGGGCGTCACGTGGTTTGGCGGGCAGTACATTGATCCCTCCAACTTCTTCGCCAATTTCGCGGTGGATACGGACGAGTTCCACAAAGTTTATCCCGAGTTGGTCATTCCTCCTGACGAGCTTGCCGCCTGGAAAAACGAGCGCACCGCCGCGCTGGTAGGAGCGAAGCTGATGCAACAGTATCACTGGCGCCTCGGCCAGCGGATTACGCTCAAGGGAACCATTTACCCGGTGAACCCCGAACTGGTCATTCGCGCCGTCTATCACGACCCCGCGGATCCGTCGCAGGAGCGCGCCCTGTATTTCCACTATCGCTATCTGGACGAGCTGAACGGCGAGGCCGGAGAGGTGGGAACGTTTTCCGTCCGGGTGGATTCACCGGCTGATGTGGCGAAGGTTTCACGCGCGATTGACACCATGTTCCGCAACACCGCCTACGAAACCAAGACCGAGACCGAGCAGGCCTTCCAGTTGAGTTTCGTCTCCATGCTGGGCAACGTCAAACTGCTGCTGACGATGATTTCCGCCGCCGTAGTGTTTGCCATTCTTCTGGTGGCGGGCAACACCATGGCCATGTCCATCCGCGAGCGCACGAATGAAGTGGCCGTGCTCAAGACGCTTGGTTTCCGCCGCAACGCCATTCTTTTGCTTCTGATGGGCGAGTCGCTGGTGATTGCGCTGGCGGGCGGGCTCATCGGCTCGCTCGGGGCCAAGGCGGCCTACGCTTACATCCACGCCACCTACAACAGCGCCCGAGCGCTGGGGGTGGTTTTCGCGCTCGTGGCGGCCCTCATGATCGGTTATGGAGCTTGGCTGCTTTTCGAAGGCGTCGCCAGCCGCGGCTGGGCCCAGCGTTTCCGGTACGCGGCCGCCTTCCTCGGCGGCCTGGCGGGGCTCGGATTAGGCGGGGTCTTTTACGCCGGTGTGGGTTTTGTCATGAACACCGGTTTTTTTCTGGCCGACTTCAGTGTTTCGATGACGACCGTGGCCCTTTGCCTCGGCATCGCGGCGGCGGTGGGCGTGGTGAGCGCAGCCTTTCCGGCGCTTCGCGCCGCGCGTCTCAGCATTGCCGAGGCGTTGCGCTACGTGGGATGAGCCCGGGTTCAATTGTGGTGTTGACACAAGGCTTTCAAAGCTGTCATATTTGACACTGTCATGAAAGACCTAGTCATCCTTTCCAGCCTGCTGTCTGGCCCTAAACACGGATACGAAATCAAGAAAGTGGCGGGAACGGTCCTCGGCGAAGCAGAATTGCACAACAACCAGGTCTATCCCTCCCTTCACCGCTTCGAGCGGAGCGGGTGGGTGGTGCGAAAGAAGGCCTCCGGGCAGCGCGGGCAAACGCGCTTTATGTATCGGCTCACGCCCCGGGGACGAGCGGAGATGGTGCGGTGGCTCACCCGTTATCCTGACCACCTCCGGGCCGATGAGGAATTCTACCTGCGCGTCGGCCTGTTTCAGATTCTCCCGGCTGAGGCCCACAAACAGATTCTCGACACCCGCGAACGGCAGTTGGGCTCAGAGGCAGCGCATTTCCAGCGGATTCGTATGGACTTTTCACCGCCGCCGTTTTTGGGCGGTGAGATTCTCCGGTTCCTCGAACGGCGCGCCCGCGCGGAGCTCGATTGGATCCGCGGGTTACGGCGCCGCCTGGCGGCGGATGGGCGGGCGGCCGCGAAGACCCCGGCGCGCTTGCCGGCAGGACCGGCTCCGAGGGCGGGCGAGAGGCGCATATGAGCTGGCTAGGCTGGGTGGCTAAGAATCTGCTTCGCAACCGCCGCCGGACTGCCCTCACGGTGGCGAGTGTGGCCGTGTCCTTGTTTCTAGTCGCGCTGCTCGCGGCTGGCTACCGCTTTCTGACCGCTCCCGCGAGATCGGGCGGGACTGAACTGTTGCTCCTCGTCTCGCCCCGCGCCTCGATGACGGCAACTATGCCCCTCTGGTATAAGGACCGCATCGCCGCGCTGCCCGGGGTCGTCGCCGTTTCTCCTTTCGGCTATTTCGCCGGCGATTACGGCGGAGGCAGCGCTCTGATTCCGGCGCTTGGCTTCGAACCCCATTTGGCGTTCCGTTTTTTCCCCGATTGGAGGGTCTCGCCCCAGGCGAAGCGGCGCTTCTTCGGCGAGAAGCAGGCCATGATTGTGGGCCGGGCCCTGGCTCGGAAATACGGCTGGCGCGTTGGCCAGCACATTCACCTCACCAGCCCCTTGCCCTTGTACTCGAATCTCAGCCTGGAATTCATCATCGCCGGCATTTACGACTCGCCGCACCAAATGGACACGGCAGTTTTCCATTGGGATTACTTAAACAATGCGCTCGGCAGCATGGATGAAGCTTCTGAATTCTGGGTACGAGCCCGCTCGGCGGCCGACGTTCCCCGCCTGACGCGCGCCATTGACGCCCTGTTTCGAAACGCCCCGGTTCCGACGCGGACCGGCACGCTGAAGCAGGCCATGCTCGATTTCCTGAATCTGCTCGGCAACGTCAAGCTGATGCTGCTCGGAATCATGGCGGCAGTGGTTTTCTCCGTGCTGTTGATCGTGGCCAACACCATGGCCATGTCCATCCGCGAGCGGACGCCGGAGATCGCCACGCTGCGCGTCCTGGGTTTCCGGCGCAGCCAGATTCTGGGCGTGCTGGCGGCGGAGTCGGTCGCGCTGGCCCTCCTGGGCGCGGCTCTCGGGGGTCTCGGGGCAAACGCCTTGGCCCGGGCCGTTTCCGGCTTCGCCGTCGGCGGCGCGATACCCGCTCGCCTGGCGGTGGGCGGGCCGACCTTCGCGCTCGTGGCATTGATGGCGGTTGTCATTGCTTTGGCTAGCACGATGCCCACAGCTTGGCGAGCCGCGCGTCTCAGCATTGCCGAGGCGCTGCGCTATGTGGGGTGAAGAAATTGAATCATTGAGCCATTGATCCAATGCTTCACGGGATCAATGGCGCGATGAAACAATGAATCAATAATTCCATGGCCCTGCCCCTCAAATACAACCTTCGCAACCTGGTCGTTCGCCGGACGACCACGCTCGTGACGGCGCTCAGCATCACCCTGACGGTCGCCGTTTTTTTGACGCTCATGGCGCTCGCGCAAGGCTTGCAATCGTCGCTTTCAGCGACGGGCAGCCCGCTGAACGTTCTCGTGATGCGGGAGGGTTCGCAATCGGAAAGCGTCAGTGTGGTCGCCCGCAATATGCTGAACACGATCAAGTATCTCCACGGCATCGCCCGAGACCCGAGCGGCAACCCTTGGGTTTCACCCGAACTGATCGTGCTGGTCAATTTGCCCGAGCGCGCCGCCGGCCAAAGCGCCAACGTCACCGTCCGCGGGGTCACGCCCGAGGCGCCCTCGCTGCGCCCGGAATTCAAAATCGTCGCCGGCCGCATGTTTCGTCCCGGCCTGCGGGAGGTCATCGTCAGCCGGCGCATCGCGCGGCGCTTCCGAAACTGCGCGCTCGGCGATAAGCTGAAATTTGCCAAGGGTTACTGGACCGTCGTCGGAATCTTCACTGCTGGGAATTCAGCCTACAATTCCGAAATCTGGGCCGACGTGGACGAGCTGGGCCAGGATTTTGACCGCCCCGATTATTCCGACGTCATCGTTCGCGCCCGCAACGCCGCTGCCGTCGCCGAACTCAAAAGTGAAATCACCAACGACCGCCGCTTGCACTTGAAGGCCATCACCGAGCTCGAGTACTATGCCACCCAAACGGCGACCGCCGCCCCCATTCGCATTTTTGGCATCTTCATCGCCATTTTGATGGCGGTGGGCGCTTCGTTCGCTGCCATGAACACCATGTACGCCGCCGTGGCTCGTCGCACGCGCGAGATCGGCACGCTGCGGGCTATCGGCTTTCCACGCTCCAGCGTCCTTATAGCTTTCGTCATCGAATCGGTGCTGATCGCTCTGTTGGGCGGAGCCCTGGGCTGCTTGTTGGCGCTGCCCGTCAATGGCATCACCACCGGCACCACTAACTTCCTGACCTTCAGCGAGATTGCCTTCAAGTTCCAGATCACCCCGGCGCTGATGGTTCTGGCGCTCGCGTTTTCGGCGCTAATGGGCCTGGCAGGCGGTTTTTTCCCCGCTTGGCGGGCCTCGCACGAAAGCATCGTCACGGCGCTGCGATCTTCGTGAGAAGACGATGGTTGAAAAGCAAGAAAGCGATCTCAGCGCGCTTCGGATTGACCCGTCGCGCAAAGGGCCGATCGAACCGCCGCGCCGTCGCTCGCGCAAACCGTTTGTTGCCGCCGCTGCGGCTGTCGCGGCGGTGTGGGTCGGGTTTGTCATCGTTCGGGCCTTAGCAGCCGTCCCGGCGGTGCGGGTCGTGCGGGTCCGTCTGGAATCAAACCGCCGGGGGGCGGCCGGCTCCGTGGTTCTGACCGCAGGCGGCTACATCGTCGCTCATCACACCATCGAGGTCAGTTCCAAGGTGATCGGCAAAGTCGCCTGGGTGGGAGTTGAGAAAGGTGACGTCGTCAAAAAAGGCCAGGTGCTGGTTCGCCTGGACGACAGCGAATTTCGCGCCCAGCTTGAGCAAGCGCAGGCCAACCTTCTCGCCCTCGAAGCCAAACTCCAAGAGCTCGAAGCCGGCTCCCGCCCGCAAGAAATCGCCGCCGCCTTTGACGCCGTCGAGCAAGCGAAGGCCGACAATGGAAACGCCCAGCTCACGCTCCGCCGCGAGCGGGCCCTTTTTCAACAGGGCATCGTCTCTCGGTCAGACCTGGATAACGCCGTCGCGCAAGCTAACATCGCCCAGGCCAAGCTGGCCAGCGCGCAGGAGAATTATCAAATCACCAAAATCGGCCCGCGCGTCGAAGACATCAATTACGCGCGCGCCCAGGTCGCGCAGGCCCAGGCCAGCGTGGATTACGCCCGCACCCAGCTCGACGGCACCGTCATTCGCGCTCCCGTCAGCGGCACGGTCTTGGAGCGCAACGTGGAGGTCGGCGAGCTGGTCAGCAACATGAATTTCGGCGGTTCAGGCGGCGTCAAGACTTCAGTTGTCACGCTGGCAAACCTAAGCGACCTTCAGGTGGAACTCGATATCAATGAGACCGATTTCGCCCGGATTTCGCCCAACCAGCGATGCACCATCACTGCTGACGCCTATCCCGACCGCGTCTATCAAGGGGTCGTTCAGGAAATTTCCCCCGAGGCCAATCGCCAGAAGGGCACCATTCAAGTCAAGGTGAAGATTCTTCATCCCGACGCGTACTTGCGTCCGGAAATGAGCGCCCACGTTTCCTTTCTGGCCTCCGGCCGCACAGGCGCTCCCGACGCCATTCTTGCCGTGCCGCACAGCGCGGTGGTTTCTGAAAGCGGCCGGCCCGCCGTCTTTGTGCTTCGGGGATCTCACGTCCAACTCGTGAGGATTCAGGTTGGCCGGCCGCTCGCTGACGGCTGGATCGAGGCAGTGAGCGGTTTGGGTCCAAACGATCGCGTGGTGGTTGGCGCCCCGGCCGGCCTTGCTTCCGGCGAGCGCGTCAAGTTGAAGGGAGCCTGAAATGTCGCATCCCGTCGTCGAAATTCGCAACCTCTCCAAGGTTTTTGAGCGCGATTCGTTCACCGTGTCCGCCCTTGAACAGGTTGACCTCACCGTCGCCGAAGGCGAATTCCTCTGCTTGATGGGCCCGTCGGGGTCCGGCAAAACCACGCTGCTCAATATCATCGCCGGCATTGACCGTCCGACCTCGGGCGAGGTCAAGGTTCTTGGCGAAGACATCAGCCGGTTGAATGAAGACCGTCTCGCCGCTTGGCGCAACGTTCACATTGGGTTTGTTTTTCAAACCTTCAATCTGATCCCGGTCCTCACTGCGTACGAAAATGTTGAACTGCCGCTCCTGCTGACCCGTCTCACCTCCGCCGAGCGTCGCCGTCACGTGAATACCGCGCTCGAGTTGATGGGGCTTGCCGACCGCATGGACCACTATCCTCGCCAACTTTCCGGCGGGCAGGAGCAGCGCGTCGCCATCGCTCGCGCCATGGTCAGCGACCCCACGCTGCTCGTTTGCGATGAGCCGACCGGCGACCTTGATGCCCAGTCAGCGGAAGAAATCTTGCAAATCCTCAGCCGCTTGAACCGTGATTTCCATAAGCCAATCATCATGGTCACACACGACCCCCGAGCGGCGGGTTTTGCCAGCCTCATCCGGCACCTTGAGAAAGGACGGTTGTTGCCCAATGGCGCATCCTCTTCATCCCCGCGGCCGGGTTAAGCCCAACCCTGCGTCCCAAAGCCGGCCGAGACGCCGTCGGCA
>JAKAWO010000173.1 GCA_021827255.1 Acidobacteriota bacterium
GATCGAGAGAGAACTCGCCTCAAACAACGTCCGCGTGCTGAAGGGGGCGAGAGTTGAAGGATTGGCAGGCGACCGCAGCCGGCGGGTGCGGCGCGTGGCCTGGGAGGGAGCGCCGGGCGCGGCCGCAGAGACAGATTGCGTCATCCTTGCGACGGGCGTCCGGCCGCGGGCGCGCCTGGCTGCAGAAGCAGGGCTTGAACTCGGCGTCACCGGCGCCGTCGCGGTCAATGAGTCTATGGAAACAAGCGTCGCGGCAATCTATGCTGCGGGCGACGTGGCGGAGACTCGCCACCTAGTGAGCGGCCGACCGGCCTATGTCCCCCTCGGCACAACCGCCAACAAGCAAGGGCGCGTGGCGGGCGAAAATGCCGCGGGCGGCCGCGCTCGGTTCCCTGGGATTGTGGGCACAGCGGCCGTCAAGGTATTCAATTTGGAAGTCGCGCGAACAGGTCTCAGCCTGGGCGAGGCTCAAGCGGCTGGCTTTCGGACTGCGGCCGCCTCCATCCGCGCCGCGTCCCGCGCGCGTTACCTGGGCGGCAAGGAAATGACGGTGCGCCTGATCGCCGATCGCGCGACAGGCCGCCTGCTCGGCGCGCAAATGGCGGGACCGGAAGGAGTGGCCAAGCGGATTGACGTCTTAGCCACCGCCCTCCAAGCTCGAATGACCGCCGACCAGCTCGCCGCGCTTGATTTATCTTACGCCCCGCCCTTTGCTCCGGTTTGGGACCCCGTCCTGATTGCCGCCCTGGAAATGCTGCGAGAACTGCGGCGATAGTCGGAACGGCGCTGGCGCTCCCGCCGTTATGCTCGCGTGGCGCCGACCGGAAAGACGAAGATGTTTGCTAAGATATTCAAAAGACTTACAGGAGGTCATCGAATGGCGAGTTTGGCCGTAGGAACACCCGCGCCGCCCATCGAATTGACCGGGGTGGACGGCCGGAAATATTCGCTGAAGGGAGCGCTCGAACACGGCCCTGTGATCGCCGCCTTTTTTAAGGCAAGCTGCCCAACGTGCCAATTTACATTTCCCTTCATCGAGCGCCTCCATCGGCAATTCGGCGGCAAAGGCGCTACGGTCTGGGGTGTCGCACAGGATAACGCTTCGCGCGGCGGAGAGTTTGCCGCCCAATATGGCATTACGTTTCCCATTCTCATTGATGATGAGCCCTACTCAACTTCCCGCGCGTACAAGCTAAAATTCACACCCACGCTTTTTCTGATTCGTCCGGAGGGTGAAATTTCGCTCCTCAGCGAAGGCTTTGCCAAGCGTGACATTCTCCAAATCCAGCATGAGCTCGCACGCCGGATTGACGTTGAAGCCGCACCGCTTTTCCGGCCCGGTGAACGCATTCCCGAATACAAGCCAGGCTGAGGAGCCAAGAATTAGGCTTGGTTCAAGCCTCCGCAAAAACGGGCCGTCGGACAAAAAGCCCCTGGCGAGGAAGTCGAGCACCCCGGCAAGCTGATCCTTTGGCGTTCTACTTAAACGTTGGCCGTAGTTTCGGAAGAAAGGGCCGAGAGGTTCTACTCCATCATCTCTTCCCAGATTTTCTTCTTGTGTTTCGCGGGCTTGCGCTTCCGCGCTTCGTCTGGTCGCGCAGGCGGGGGCGCGCCGACCCGCTCGCGCGCCAGGCGTTTGACTTCCTTCCCCGCTCGAAATGGTTTCGGCCTTTGAGGGCGTGTAGGGCTCACCGCATTTTCACCGATCGTCGGCTCGGCGACGCGAGGAAGCAGCAGTTGGCGGAAGTGAGTCGGAATCGAACCGACCGGTCCCGCAGAGCGAGACCCACAGGATTTGAAGTCCTGGGCGGACACCAGCCCACATGCACTTCCAAAGCGATTCTAAATAACTCAGCGCTCAGTGTCCACAAGAGTTGGAGGGCATGCACGCCCGTCAAAAGAAAACACGGGACGCGCCCCCGATCGCTCGATGCATTGTTGGGTAACGAACCCACCTTGGTGTTAAAGCCAACCGAGCGCGCCTATGTTATGGTAAGCGCTGGTGCCCATGCCTAAGGTTCGAGTGCGGTTCGCTCCCAGCCCCACCGGGTATGTCCACGTGGGCAATGCGCGTACGGCGCTATTTAACTGGCTGTTTGCCAGGCATCACGGCGGCGCGTTGGTGCTGCGCATTGAGGACACGGACGCCGAGCGCTCGCGCCCGGAGTACGAGTTCCGGCTTGTCAGCGACCTGCTCTGGCTGGGACTCGATTGGGACGAAGGCCCCGGTGGGGGTGGGGGCGCTCCGTTCGGTCCGTATCGGCAGTCCGAGCGCCAGGAAATTTACGCCACGTTCGCAAACCAATTGGTTGAGGCCGGCCACGCCTATTATTGCTTCTGCAGCCCCGAACAGCTTGAAGCGGAGCGCGAGGCGGCGCTCCAATCGGGCCGCCAGCCAAGGTATTCGGGGCGCTGCCGCGAGATCCCGCGGCGAGAGGCCGAGCGCCGCCGAGCTTCAGGCGAGCCGGCTGCTCTCCGATTGAAAATCGCCGAGGGTGTTTACCGCTGGGCCGACCTCGTGCATGGGGAGACCAGTTTTTCGAGCGAAGTCATGGGCGACTTGATTCTGGTCCGCTCGGACGGCCATCCTGCTTACAACTACGCTGTGGTGATTGACGACCATTTGATGGAAATCACTCACGTCATCCGCGGCGATGACCACATCTCGAACACGCCGCGCCAGCTCGCGCTTTATCGCGCTTTCGGCTGGACACCGCCAGAATTCGCCCACCTCTCAACCATCCTGGGTCCCGACCGCGCGCGCCTCTCCAAGCGCCACGGCGCCACCTCGCTCCAGAACTTTCGCGAGATGGGCATTCTGCCTGAGGCGCTGAGAAATTATTTGGCGCTTTTGGGCTGGTCTCCCGCCGATGGCAAAACGGAAATCCTTAGCCCTGAGGAGCTCATCGCGCAGTTCTCGCTCGATCACATCACCAAAAGCCCTGCCGTGTTCGATATGGACAAGCTGAAGTGGATGAACCGTCATTACATGAAGCAAAGACCTCTCGGCGAACTGGCGGCTCGCGCCGTGCCGTTTCTGGCGCAAGCCGGCTTTATCGAGGAACCGGCCGCGCCCGCCGTGCTCGCCTGGCTCGAGCGCCTGCTCGATGCCGTCCTGAAGAACGTAACCGCGCTTGTCCAACTGCCCGATGCGGCCCGATGCGTCTTTTTGTACGACGGCCAACAAGCGCTCGCGACATTCCACAATTCAGCCGTTGCAGCATCGAACCAGGTGGTCGAGACCTTCATCCCCGAAGCGCTAAAGGAAGACTCTCTCACTTACGCGCGCTTTCGGGAGATCGTCAGGGATGTGCAAGCTGAGACTGGAATGAACGGCACGGCATTGTTTCACCCGATTCGCGTGGCGCTGACGGGTGAAATCTCTGGGCCGGAGCTTGAAAAGCTGATTCCGATTTTCGAGGAAGGATCGAAGTTGCCGTTGCCCAAGCACGTTAAAAGTTGCGCTGAGCGGCTGCGCGATTTTCAGGCGGCGGCAAAGCTGTAGCGCCCTCTGCGGCAGCAATTTTTGTCGCCTCTTGGGGAGCTGGGTCCGAGCGGTTAGAGCCAGCGAGCGCCAAGCATGTCAAAGCAAGAATCCCAGACTCGGTCGGAGGCGATCTATGGCATCCACGCCGTCGCGGAGGCTGTCCGGCGGCGTCCGGTGGAGTACGTGGTGGTGGCACAGGGCGCGGCGAACCCACGCTTGCAACAGCTAATCGGTGGCTGCCGTTCGGCCGGCGTTTCGGTGCGATTTGAGCCGCGCGCGGCGCTCGATCGGCGGGCCGGCACAACACACCATCAGGATGTGGTCGCGATTTGCGCTGTGAAAGGCTATGAGGTTTTGGGCGCGTTGCTGGAGGGCAACCAGAAACCGTTGCTGGTAGTTTTGGACGGGGTTGAAGACCCGGCCAACCTGGGGGCGGTGATCCGCACGGCCGTCGGCGCCGGCGCCAATGGCATTGTGATTCCGGCGCGGCGCGCCGCCGGACTATCTCCCACCGTGGCGCGAGCGGCGGCGGGCGCGCTCGAACACGCCCGGGTGGCGCGCGTCCCCAATCTGGCGCGGGCCCTTGCGGAGACGAAAGAACGCGGCGTGTGGGTTTACGGTTTTGAGCCTGGTGCCGCAACGTTGCACTATGCGCTCGACTATCGCGAGCCATGCGCCTTGGTGTTTGGGGGCGAGGGAGGCGGACTGCATCGCCTGGTGGGCGAGGCGTGCGACCGAAGGGCCAGCATTCCGCTGCGCGGTGCAGTACAATCATTAAATGTTTCGGTGGCTGCGGCTGTTGTGCTGTACGAGGCGGTGCGGCAACGATCACAGAGCTGAGGTTGCCGCCAATCCGAACCCGGGGATTGCAACGCTGTCAGCCCGGGTTTCATCCAAATGAGTGAGGGGAAGGCCCATGGAGAGGAGCGCGCGATGCGCTACGCCCGAAGCCCAAGGCGAGGTGTAATGGCGGCGGGGATTTTCCTGTTGGGATGGAGTTTGGGCTTTCCTTCAATCCAGGCCCAGACCGCCGCGGGGAAGTCCGCTCCCGCCTCGTCCGACCATCCTGACACAAACGCAGAAATCAAGGTCCAATCGAACCTCGTGACCGCGCCAGTCACGGTGACCGACGCTTCGGGACAAATTGTTTACGGATTGCGAGAGAGCGACTTTCGCGTGTATGACAACGGCGCCCTTCAGCAGATCGCCCGCTTCGATAATGAGGAGCGTCCGGTGTCGGCGGTGATCCTGATCCAGAACAACGACGATGTCGCCCCCCTGGTGAAGAATCTCGACTTTCTGGTCCCCGTTCTCACTCAGATGCTGCTGGGGCCGGATGGCCGGGCCGCAATTTTATTGTTTGACGGCCAGATCAAGCGCTCTCAAGGCTTCACCAATTCGCCCAGCCTCATCGAGAAAGCCCTCCAGGATATTCGGCCGGATGGCAGCAAAGCCCGGCTGAATGACGCCATGATGCAGGCCATCAATATGTTGGACCACCGCCCCAAGGACGACCGGCGAATCATTCTGGCCATTTCCAACGGGGCGGACTCCGGCAGCGAAACGACCCGCCGGGAAGTGGTCGAGCGAGCGACGGCAGGGCAAGTAACCATTTATGGCCTGGACCTAAGCGGTCTCAAGGCGCTCCTGGAGCGCAAGCCGCAGCCACCCCCGCCCAATCCGATTGACACCAACGTCGCCCGGCCGCCGGTTCCTGGCATGCCCAACACTCCGGACATGAACACCCGCATCTGGGAAAACCCGGTTCCCGGTGGCCCCATTCTGGGCGAATTGCGCCGGGCCGCCGTAGCCCATTCTAAGATCCTCAAGAGCGATCTAGCCTTTTACACGCGCTTCACGGGCGGCGCGCTCTACCAGCAATGGTCGTCGAAGTCGCTGGTGCAGCATTTGGCGCGCCTGGCCGACGAACTTCACACGCAGTATGAGCTCGCCTACGTTCCGAATGATCTTACCCAGAGCGGTTTCCATCGCATCGAAATTCGCGTGGGGCGGCCCCATACGCGGGTGCGCGGTCCCGAGGGCTATTTTTACTATGCGGGTGGGACCCGCTGAGTTTCCACCCCCGGCAGGGCGGGAGGGCTATCTATAGTTTTCGTGATCTTGGACCTCGACCCGCCGGCCGATCCTGAGGTCAATTTCCGCAAGGTAAGGCCGCATGTTAGCCGGAGAGACAGCGAGAACGACGGCACATTTTTTCCCCTGGGTGGAATAAACTACGGTGAAGTAGCGATTGCGGTTGCCGCCGGTGCGCCAGGGTTTGAAGCGCCAGTCCAGCTTCATGCTACGGACCTTGCGGCTGATGTCCGCGCGGTATTGCATCAACAGAATGGAATCGTAGGGGATGGTGATCGAATCTTCCGGGCAAGCGAAGATCATCGAGGACGATGTGAGTCCAAGCCGGCCCCGGCAGCGCGCCTTGACCTTCGCGGTCCCGCCGACGTACTCGAAAGGGGCTGAAGTGGGGTGAGAGTCAGTCTCCTGAGCTGTCTGAGCCCAACCAGCAGCGGCCAGACAGATCACAACCGCCCAACTGCCGACCGTTTTCGGCCTGCGAGTGCTCCCCCGCGCTCGAACGCGCCCCGTTCCCCTTCGCTGAAGATAGCAGCCGGTTGATGACGTGGGAGTGCTCATTTCTTATCGCCTTGGGGCGGGCCTGGATCAGCGTCGGCCGCGCTACTTGCCACCGGAACGCTCACATCAAGATACCAAGGTATGGCCAAGGTGCCCCAGTGGGCGGGAAGGAATTTCCACCCGCGGAGCGCGGGAGCAGCCTCACCGCTTCCTCGGCTGATGGGCTCAGCGTCCAGGATATTTCCGTGCTCGCCGACCAACACTCGCATGCGAACGGAATGCTTCCCGAGTCGGTCCGCCGGAGCCCCGATGATCTGTGGCGGCCGCACTTGGCGCGCCAGGTATTTTGCCGGGTGTAACGGCAGCCTGGCAAGCCGCCGAACGCGTAGGGCAAACTTGACGCGCACGCGCGTCTCGAAGCTGACAGGTCCGCGGCTCCCCACGTAAGGGCGGTAGTGCCA
>JAKAWO010000174.1 GCA_021827255.1 Acidobacteriota bacterium
GAATCGCATCGTAGTTCATTTCTCGGCTCCGCACGCCTTCCGAGAGACCTGCTGGCTGATGTCCGGCGCTTGTCGGCCAGCGGAGCGCAATGCTCCGCTCTTAACAAATTGAACGCCGCTGGCAACAATGGTAAATTGAAAGCTCCGCGCCTGTAGCTCAGATGGATAGAGCGGCAGACTTCGAATCTGTAGGCCGGGGGTTCGAATCCCTCCAGGCGCGCCAGCGATGGGTCGGGTTCCGCGGGCTGACCCGGCTGACCGTCCCCCCGCGCCGTTCACTCCTTGCCCAGTTTTGAGGCCAGAATCAGAAGCAGCTTGCGGTTGGATGCGCCCATACGCTCAAACAACTTGAGCAATCTGCGGGCCGATTTTGACTGCCCAGCCGGTGGGAGTATTCGAGGCATGACGGCGCGGCCTTGGTTGCCAAAAAATAACTGATAGGGTTCAACCCCCAAGGCTTTGGCGAACCTTTCCAGCGTGCTGAGCGAAGGGGCCGTGTATCCGCCTTCCACCCTGGAAATGTAGGAACGCAAAAGCCCCGAACTTTTTTCAATGTCGCCTTGCGAGAGACCCTTGGCCTCACGGAGGGCGCGGATTCGCTTCCCAATTTCCATGATTTTATCAAAACAGAATCCTCTCGTCCTTGTCAACAACCGCATAATGTTTGGTTAGCGCACAGCACAATTCGTACAAACTATTCCAAGGCCCGTTTTTCGCTACCGTCAGGGCACGGTTTTAACCGTGCTGATCGCGCCCGAACTCGTCCCCTCCGTGGCTGGGAAGGGGTCCCGCGACGCGGGAGGGGTGAGGGATTGCTGCCGACCGGCGCTTTGGGGTTGGGTATATACTGACTGATGGAGGGGGAATTGCCGCGGCATGAAAATCAGGGTTCTATTTTTCGGCTTGACGCGCGATTTGACGGGGCTTCGCGAGGAATGGGCCGAAGTGTGTGACGGCGAAAGCGTGGCGGGCTTATGGCGCGCTTACGAGGGGCGGTTCCCAGCCCTGCGGAGCGTTTCCACGTCACTTCAATTTGCCGTGAACGAGGAACTGGCAAAGCCGGACCAGCAACTTCAAGACGGTGACGAGATGGCGGTCATGCCGCCGGTCAGCGGCGGTGCGGGCGAGTCTTTCTATGCTATGACCCGGGAGCCCATTCGAGTGGAGGAAGTTTCGCGCTGTCTGAAGCGTCCGGAAGCCGGCGCCGGCGCCGTGTTTGAGGGCATCGTGCGGCAGACCTCGGGCGGTCGGAAAACCTTGTATCTGGAATACGAAGCCTATGAGCCGCTGGCGCTTCGTAAGATGCGGGAAATCGGGGATGAAGCCGGGCATCGTTTCCCGATTGACGCCATCGGGATCGTTCACCGCCTGGGCCACCTCGAAATCGGTGAGACGAGCGTGGCGATTGTGGTGACCGCGCCGCATCGAGGTCCCGCGTTCGAGGCCTGCCGCTACGCCATTGACCGCCTGAAGCAAATCGTCCCTATCTGGAAGAAGGAGTATTTTGAAGACGGCGCGGTCTGGGCAGAGGGTGAAGGACAGACCCGCGCGCTCGTCGAAGCGCGCGGCGAATAAATGATGCGAACTCTTGCGTCATGACACGGTTGGATTCGAGGGTCAACGGCTCAATAAAAAATATCTTCCTGGAGGCGGATGCCGGAATATCTCGAAGTTGCAGTGGAGATCGCCCGCGAAGCTGGGGCGCTGATCGGGCAGCTTGCTCAGCGGCCCCGCGAAATCGCGTATAAACGTCCCTCTGACCTTGTCACCGACGCGGATCGGCGCTCCGAGGCGCTGATCGTTGAGCGGCTGCACAGCCACTTTCCCAAACATGCCATCGTGGCGGAAGAAGGCGGCGGCCAGCCAACCGGCTCCGACTATTGTTGGTACGTGGATCCCCTGGACGGCACGACCAACTATGCCCACGGCTTTCCGGTGTATTGCGTCAGCCTCGGCCTTGCCTGCCGGGATGAAGTGATCGCCGGCGCGGTTTACGATCCCACGCGCGATGAACTCTATGCGGCGGAGCGCGGCGCCGGCGCTTATCTCAATCACAAGCGGTTGGCCGTTTCCAAAACTTCGGCTCTTTCGGAAAGCTTACTTGCGACCGGCTTCCCACCCTTCGCCGCCGATCACGAAACGAATATCGGCTTCTTTTTTCGGCTGACTCAGCTTTCGCACGGCATTCGGCGTGCAGGCTCTGCCGCGCTCGACCTCTGCTCGGTGGCTGCCGGGCGCTTTGAGGGCTTTTGGGAATTGAAACTCAATTCCTGGGATAAGGCGGCAGGCACGCTGATGGTGACGGAAGCAGGAGGCAAAGTCACCGACCTGGCGGGACGTCCGTTTGGGCTGCTGGCGGAAGAAATCTTTGCCTCCAACGGACACATTCACGACCAGGCGGTGCAGATTTTCTCAGAAATGCTCGCTCAGCGAGTCCAGAGGGCGTAGGGGCATGGCCGGCTCCGGAGCGGAGCGCGATTCAGCGGCGCGCCGGCCGGAAGTCCGACGAGGAGAACTCGGATGAATGCAAGGAAGGTCTCCTCGCCCCGCCGCCGCGGGCGCGGTTTGGTCACCTTATCGCTGTCCGGAGCGGGGCTGGAAGTGATCAAGCCTCGCGCGCGCGACCCGGAAATCACTGAGGCCGACATTCACCTGGGCCGGCTGGGGGAAGGCTTCAGTGGCTTGCGAATCGTTCACCTTACCGACGTCCACCACAGCCTGTTCACTCCCATCGAGGAGGTGGAGCGGACGGTGCAACTTGCTAACCGCCTCCGTCCTGACGTCGTGGCCTTGACGGGCGATTATGTGACCCTTTCACCCGCCTGCGTTGAGCCGGTGGCGCGTGCCCTCGGCCGCCTGAGCTCGCGGCTGGGTGTCTATGCTGTCCTGGGAAACCACGATTTTCAAGTGGACCCCGACGCCATAACACGCGCTCTCGAAACCGAAGGGATCATGGTCCTTCGCAATCGCCATCACGCCCTCCATGCAGCGCGGGATCGCCTGTGGCTGGTGGGAGTAGATGATCTTTGGTGGGAGGCCGACGATTTTCGCCGCGCCTTCCGGCGCGTGCCCTCCCGCGATCCGAAGATTTTGCTCTGCCACAACCCGCTGGGAATTCGGCACGCCGTCCGGCACGGTGTTGACTTGGTTCTTTCCGGCCATACCCACGGCGGACAGGTGCGCCTGCCCTTTTTCGAGCGCCTTTACACTCGCTCCAGGCTTGGTGAGCGGTTTATCGAGGGGTGGAATCAGCTCGGGCGAACGCAAATCTACGTCAGCCGGGGGATTGGCAAAGTCGTTTTGCCGCTTCGCCTTGCCTGCCCGCCGGAAATTGCCTGCCTGCGCTTGCGTCGAGCGGCACGGAGCTGACGGTGAACGTTCCAGGATTTTTGGGCGAGCCATGTTAGCTGGTTTTCAGCAGAAGCGCCGTCATGTCGTCGTGCTGAGGGGCGCCGGCCACGAACCTGTCCACAGCGTCGAACAAGCGGTCAAGCTGTTCCTCGGCCGGCAGCTTCGGATTCTGCGTCAAGACGGCGGCCACGCGGGCGCCTCCAAATTCCTCACCCTCCGCCGTCGCCGCCTCCGAGATACCATCGGTATAAAAAATTACTGATTCGCCCGGCGCAAGTCCGAGGGCGTGCTTCTCATACGAAGCACACTCCAGAAGGCCGGAAGGCAATCCGCCCTCGCCGACCGAGATCGGACCTGCCTTCGAGATGTGGAACGGTAGCGGCAGCGTGTCGCCGGGTCGAAAAGGCCGTATTGCACGGCGCAATAGCGGCCCGCGAGGCTATGGACGCGAAGGCGCTGGTTGAGATGGGCCAGCAGAGAGCAAGGCGTCTCCATGTGCTTGTTAAACCCGCGCAGCGTGCCGATGGTGAGGGCCGCGTAAAGGGCTGCGGGCAAACCTTTGCCCACGACATCGCCAACGTAGAAACCGATCCGCCCGTCAGGAATTTGAAAATAGTCGAGGAAATCCCCGCCCACCTCGGAGACCGGGCGGATCTTGCCCACTAGCTCCGCGGCATGAGTCCGCAACGGATCCACGGGGATCATGGCGAGCTGCAAGCGACGCGCTTCCTCGATCTCATGCTGGCGAATCCGTTGCAGGCATTCGAGCAGGTTGTCGCCCACTCCCCTGTCCGCAACCGCCGTTGAAGCTGAATTCACAACCCCTGCCCTCGCTGGGGAACCAGTATAGCAGAATGCTCGCGAGCCCTGCGACGGCCGCAAGCGGCCGCTACGCAAGACCGCCGCTCATAGGCCGGCGATACAGTAATGCTAGGCGCGGGTGAGGTCAAAGACGGTGATTTCGGGCGGGGAGCCGAAGCGGATGGGAACGAAGATCGTGCCGATGCCGCGGTTGACGTAGAGCTGGCCGCCGGGCCTTTGGAACCAGCCGACGACGTAGGGCGTGATGAGTCGGGCGGGAGAAAGATCGGGGCTGATGAAGTCGAGCGTGACCTGGCCGCCGTGGGTGTGGCCAGCGAGGCTCAGATCAATTCCCAGCTCGGCGGCGCGATCGAAGGTGTTGGGGTTGTGGCTGAAAAGGATGTTGGCGGTGCCCGGCTCGATGAGCGGCTGAATGCCTTCAAGATATTGGCGGACGTAGCCTAGGCCGTGGAAAAACTTCATGTGAGTTTGGTAGTCCACGCCGAGCAGATTGATCGCGTCCGAGCCAGAACGGATGAGGGCGCGCTCCTGCCGCAGGATTTTGACGTTCTGCTTGGCGAACAAGCGGGTGATGGATGCTTGGCAATGCGTCCATAGCTCATGGTTGCCGAGGCAACCGTAAATGCCATAAGGCGCGCGGAGGCTGGACAACGCCTCGACGGCCGCGCCCTCGGTGGAAGCGTCCCAGGTGACAAAGTCGCCGGTGAGGGCGATGAGGTCGGGCTTGAGGCGATTGGTCATGGCGGCGACGCGGCGAATCTCGCGGGCGGTCATGAACGGCCCAATGTGCAGGTCGGAGAGTTGGGCGATGCGGAAGCCGTCAAACGCATTGGGCAGGCGAGCCAGGCAGATTTTGCGATGGGTGATGGTAATGTCCCTCAGCTCGAAGACCGCGCCATAGGCGTCCGCGGCAAAGGGCAGCGCCCCGGCCAGGACCCCGGCCTTCAAAATAAAATTGCGTCGCGATAGGGAAAAGTTGCCGCGAGGGGAAAGGATGGCCGGAGCCGAGGGGCGCGGAGTTTGTGGGTTGAGTGAAGTCTCAGGCTTGCCCCCGAGCCGCTGCGAAGCTGGCGGCGAATCAGAAGTCACAGCTTGAGCCGAGAGGTCTGACGCCGGTTCTTTGCGGCGGAAGACGCGGCTGGCCAGCCAGAACGGCAGGACGATGAGGAATCCCAGAACTGAGCTGGCTACCCACCAGAGAAACGGAGCCTGGAAGAGCGCCGCGGCGGGAGTAAGACGAACCGGACTGGGGCGATGACGGGACCAAGCGAGGTTATAGGCGAAAAGAAAGATGTAAAGGATGGCGGCGGCGCCACCGAGCGTGTGGCAAAGGCGGTCACTGCGGATGAATTTGCGCGCCAACTCGTTGAGCCGCCGGAACCAGAAGAGCTGCGACGGAATGAAGGTGATCAAAAGGCCCAGGATGATGATTAAATGCACCGGGACATGCATGGATACGTTTCCCTCAAGTCAGGTTCGCCGGTCGTGCCCGCATTTGTCAACCCCATCGCGGTGAATTCGCAGCTTGTCCTTGCGCTTGTCTTCTCTTACCCTACCCTAGTTCGACTTCGATGCGCCTGGCTGAGTCCATTCCGTACCGTCCGGGTGAGGAAGCGAGCCTGCTCACGCGCCTCGAATCGCGCCCCGCTGTCTTCGCGCTGTTCTTCTCCGCAGCGCCGAGCCTTAGCGCGGCCTCGCCGCTAGCCGCCAGCGAGCCGCCGCCTTACCTTTCGCGCTCCTGCGACCTGCGCCGCAGGCTGGCGCGGCTGCTGGGTGAGTCTTGGGGAAAGTCCAAGCGGCTGAACCTCCGCTCCATCACGCGCCGAATTGAGTTCCAATACGTAGGGTCGAATTTTGAAGCGCAGTGGTTTCTCTACCATTTGACTCGCCAGTATTATTCGCGCCTGTACCGGAAGCGCCTGCGATTAAGTCCGCCATCGCTGCTCAAAATCAATCTCCGCAACCGTTTTCCGCGCTGCTATCCGACGCGCCGGCTGGCGAACGACGGCTCGATCTATTACGGCCCGTTCCCTTCCCGCGCTGCCGCCGAGCATTTTGCAGCCGCGTTCCTCGACTTGTTCAAAATCCGGCGCTGCGTCGAGAATCTTCATCCCGACCCGTCGCATCCCGGCTGTATTTATTCGCAGATGAAAATGTGCCTGGCGCCTTGTTTCAAGGGCTGCACGGATGACGAGTATCAGCAGGAGCTGGGCCGCGTGATCAGTTTTTTGGACGCGAGCGGCCGCCCACTGCTCGAGGCTCTGCGGGAGGAGCGCGACCGCGCCTCCCAGACGCTCGATTTTGAATCCGCCGAGCGCGCGCATCACAAAATCGAAAAAATCAATGAAG
>JAKAWO010000175.1 GCA_021827255.1 Acidobacteriota bacterium
CCTTCTTTCTAGTGCAAACGGCCCATTCGCCTTATTTTACCTCGATGACCTCGCCCGCGACTAATAACTCTTCGCGCGCGTCATCGCGCCGGACGCGGAGCGCGCCGCTCAGATCGAGTCCGACGCTCGTGGCCATGAATTCCTCCGCCGCCATCCGCACTCGCAGACGTTTTCCTTGCGCATAGCTTGACCGCGCCGCCCAAGGCTCGACGATGGCGGCGTTCCCCTTCTCGAGCAGCAAACGATAATGGCGCTCCAGCTCCCGGAGCAACCCGGCCATCACTTGCAACCGCGAATATCGCTGTCCGCCCTCGAGGGCGAGCGAGCTGGCGATTCCTTTCAGCTCGGCCGGCATGCGCGCGTGATTCACGTTGATGCCGATGCCGAGCACGACTGAGTGCAGGCGATCGAGCTCGGCGCGCATTTCCGTCAGAACGCCCGAGACCTTGCGGCCGTTGATCAGCAGATCGTTCGGCCAGCGAATGTCCGCCGCCAGGCCGGTGGCGGATAACACGGCTTCGCGGGCCGCCAGCCCAGCCATCAGAGTCAGAATGGGCGCCGCGGCGGGCGGGAAAGGAGGTCGAAGCACGGTGGAGGAATAGATACCGCTCGATCGCTCGGAGTGCCACGTGCGGCCCATGCGGCCGCGCCCCGCGCTTTGCTCCTCCGCCACGATCACCGTGCCGTGGGGGGCTTCCTGCTGGCTGAGCCCGAGCGCGACGTCATTGGTTGATCCTACACAAAAATAATGGATGACTTTGCGCCCTATTTGCTGTTGCGGGGGAACCTGCTGCCGGATCAAGCTGGGCGCTAGAATATCCGGCAGAGCCGAGAGCTGGTAGCCACGACGCGGGTGCCCTTTGATGTGGACGCCCAGCGCGCGCAGCCGCTCCACCCACTTCCAGACCGTTGAGTCGGAGACCCCTAGCTCCCTCGCAATCTTCGGCCCCGGCACGACCACCGTCGTGTTCTTTGCCAGCACGTAAATCAACCGGTCAATCCGGTGGTTGGTGGGTTCCCCAGACATGAAACTGCGCCAATGGAGCGCCAGCCTATGGCCGGCCTCGCGCGAATCCAAACCGCCTCGTGGCTCGCAGGGCCGCGCTACAACGCTTGCACCAGGAAATGAATCGGCATCGCGGGCGCTGAGTGAGTCAGCGCGCCCACCGAGATCGAATCCACGCCGCTCTCCGCATAGGCGCGGATATTTTCCAGACGGATTCCTCCGGATACCTCCAGGCGCAGCCGCCCTTGCGCGCGCTGAACACACTCGCGGGCTTGGTCCAGTGTCATATTGTCCAACAACACCTGGTCGGCGCCGGCCGCAATGGCTTCCTCCAACTCCGCGACGCTTCGGACTTCCACCTCGACGGTCGGTCGCCCTGAACGGGCTTGCCGCGCGCGCTCGACCGCCGCGCGCACGCCACCCGAAAGGGTCAGGTGATTGTTCTTGATCAGGATGCCGTCGTCCAGCCGTTGGCGATGGTTGTTGCCGCCACCCACCCGCACCGCATATTTCTCGAGCGCCCGCAGCCCCGGCGTGGTTTTGCGGGTATCAAGTAGTTTCGTATCGAGCCCCCAGAGCCGCTGGGCAAATTCCCGAGTCAGTGTGGCGACGCCACTCAGGTGCTGGAGGAAATTCAGCGCAACCCTCTCGCCCGCCAGTAGCGTTGCAGCCTGAGCTTCGACCCCCGCCAGCCTCCCACCTTCCTCAACCTCAGCTCCCTCGTTGGCGAAAGCCTCCCAGCGAATCTGGGATTCCAGGCTGCGGAAAACCTCCTCCGCCACCGGCAGCCCGGAAATGACCAATGGGCGCTGAGCATAAAAGGTTCCGCGCGCCCGAGCCGGCGGGACGACCAGCTTGGTCGTCAAGTCTTCCGCGCCCACGTCCTCGGCCAAGGCTCGACGGACCAGCTCCTGCAACTCCGCCTTGCTCAGGCCGCAGAAAGCTTCCGCTCTGAACGTCGCGCTGACCGCCGGAATCACGATCCGTACCCACCGCGGGCAGGCTTGAGCGCTCTTTCCAGCGATTCGCCGATTTTACGAAGCTGCACCGCCACCTCCGCGCGCCGCTGCTCCACTGTCGCCACCACCTGCTGGGGAGCCCGCTCGACGAAATCCCGATTTTGGAGCTGTCGCTCGGCCTGGGCCAGCGCCTGCTCGAGCTTGGCCTTTTCCTTTTCCAGGCGCATCCGGTCAGCCTGAGGGTCCACGCGCTCCTTGTGCAGCAAACGCAGGCTGAAGGTTGCCGTTACGCGCGGGCCCGCTTCCTGCGCGCCGGGCGCCTTGCTCTGGAGTTCGATGCCGCTCAGCCCAGCCAAACGCATAACGACCGGACGATGTTCCTGAAAGAGCCTCAGAACGGCGGCGTCTTCCGCCACCACTTCGGCGGCGGGCTTCTGCTTCTGCAAGCCAGCCTCCGCCTTCGCGTCTCGCGCCTCGATGACCAGCTCGCGAATCAGAGTGAAGTCTCTTTCAGCCTCCATATTGACCGCCGCGTCACTCACCAAATGAAACGGCGCGAGCGAGATGGACACATCGCCTTCGCCACGCGGCAGGCGATGCCAGAGTTCCTCGGTGATAAACGGCATAAAGGGATGAAGCAGGTGAAGCGCCGCCTGAAAGCTCCGAGCGAAATTCACCCACGCGGCGGGCGCTCGCGGGCCGTCCAACGGAACCGTAATCTCCGGCTTAACCCACTCGAGATACCAATCGCAGAATTCATGCCAGAAAAAGTGGTAGATGGCGTAGGCGGCTTCATGAAAGCGATAATCTCCAAGCGCTCCTTCCATCTCATCCGTAACCGCCTTAAGACGCGAAAAAATCCAGCGGTCAGCGAGCATCAGCGTTTCCGGCGCGGCCATTGGCTCAAAACTTCTTTCCTTCGGCTCCAGCGCCGGCGCCAAGTCGTCGCGCGCCGCGGCCGGCAATTTTTCCAAATTCAGCAGAATGAAGCGTCCCGCATTCCAAATCTTGTTCGCGAAGGCGCGGTAGGATTCGATCTTGTCGTAGCTAAACGCGATGTCGGTTCCGGGCGCGGCGCTGATGGCCAGCGCGAAGCGCGCCGCGTCCGTGCCGTATTTATTCGTCACTTCGAGCGGGTCCAACACGTTGCCCTTGGTCTTCGACATCTTCTGCCGTTCGGCGTCGCGCACCAGCGCGTGAATGTATAGCTCGCGGAATGGCACTTCTTTCATGAGCTTCAACCCCATCATGATCATGCGCGCGCCCCAAAAAAACAGGATGTCGAAGCCCATGATCATGAGGTTGTTCGGGTAAAACCGGCGCAGGTCTTCGGTGGCATCTGGCCAGCCGAGCGTCGCGAAGGGCCAAAGCGCGGAACTGAACCAGGTGTCGAGAACGTCCGGGTCCTGTTTGAGGGCGGCCTTGCCACACTGACGACAGACGACGGGCGCGTCGCGTTTCACCATCAGTTCGCCGCAACTTGCGCAGATCCAGGCCGGAATGCTGTGCCCCCACCAAAGTTGCCGCGAAATGCACCAGTCGTGGATGTTGTGCATCCAGTCGAGATATATCTTTTTGTGATTCTCCGGAATAATTCGGATGCGGCCTCGCTCGACGGCGCGGAATGCGGGGCCGGCCAGCGGCTTCATCTTCATAAACCATTGCTCGGAGAGCAGCGGTTCAACCACCGTCTTGCATCGGCTGCACAGGCCGGCGGCGAGCGTGTAATCTTGCTCTTTCTCCAGCAGATTTTGCCCGCGCAAATCTTCGAGCACACGCTTTCGGGCCTCATAACGGTCGAGTCCCTGATAGGGCCCGGCTTCCGCCGTCATGCGAGCTTGCTCGTCCAGCACCACGCGGCGCGGCAGCTTGTGGCGCGTAGCAATCTCAAAGTCGTTTGGATCGTGGGCCGGCGTCACTTTCACCGCTCCGGTGCCGAATTCCGGGTCCACAAAATCATCCGCAACCACGGGAATCGGCCGGTGAAGCAGCGGCAGCAAAACATTCCGTCCCACCGCCGCGCGGAAGCGGTCATCCTTCGGGTTGACCGCCACCGCGGTGTCGCCCAGCATCGTTTCCGGGCGCGTCGTGGCCACGGTCAGAAATCCCGCGCCGTCCGCGAATGGATAACGGATAGACCACAATTTGCCCGACCGCTCCTCGTGTTCCACCTCCAGGTCGCTCACCGCGGTCCCGCAGCGCGGGCACCAGTTGACGATGTATTTCCCCCGGTAAATCAGCCCTTCCTCGTAAAGCCGAACAAAGACTTCTGTCACCGCGCGCGAGTATTCGGCATCCATGGTGAAGCGCTCGCGCGTCCAATCGCACGACGCCCCCAGGCGTTCCATCTGCTGCTTGATCTTCCCGCCGTTCTGTTCCTTCCATTGCCAGCAGCGTTCGACAAATTTTTCGCGGCCCATTTCCAGGCGCAACCGCTGGCCCTCGCGCTGCCAGGCGCTGTTCGCTTCGGGGCCGGGTTCTAGATTTGGCAACACCTCGCGGCCGAGCTCCCGCTCAACGATCATTTGCGTCGCGATCGAGGCGTGGTCCGTTCCCGGCAACCAAAGCGCGTCCCTCCCCTGCATTCGCCGCCAACGCATCACCGTGTCAATGTCGGTGTGCTCGAGCATGTGGCCGATGTGCAGCGAGCCGGTCACGTTCGGCGGCGGGATCACGAGGCAAAAGCCCGGCCGGGACGCATCATCGCTCGGACGATAGAGGTTCCGCTCCGCCCAAAACCGCGCCCAGCGCGGTTCAATCGTTTCCGGTGAATAGACCTTAGGAATTTCGTTTTCCAATTGGGTTCTCTCGTGTCGCGTCCGACTACCCCCCGGGCCCGGCTTCGCGTCCGCAGCAGAAACACACGGCCCCTCTGACCTCTAGCCGGGGTGCCTCAGCGTGCTGAGTGTGCCGTTCTTAAACCAATCAACTATATCGTTTGACTTGAGCGCGGGTCAACGCCCGGCGAGGACGCGCGGCAATCCCATATGTTGAGGTTAGGAACTCAGCTCGGCGATGATCTCGTCGGCGACGCGGCGCGCGATGTCCTCAATCGCTGAAGCTGGCATGGCCGGGGGCGACATCCTGACAACTACGCGGTGGACGATGGCGAAGATTTGGCCGGCATCGAGCGGAGCGGGTGCAGGCGTCGCCACGGCAGCTTCCGGAGGGGCTGGCGCCGCGCTCAGCGGCACAGCAACCGGCTCGGGTTCCACGGCGAGATCATGCTCTGAAGCTGACTCGACGGGCTGAGGTTCGGATGGTGTTGCAGCAGGAACCGCTTCCGGCTCCGCGAGGACCGGGTTGGCTTCGGCGGCAAAGCTTTCGGGCTCGGGCCGCGCGACAACAGGCTGTCCTCCTACGGCCATCACCCCCGGTTCTGACGCCGCGGGAACGGCCGGTTCCGGAGGAATCACCGGCGCTTCCTGGATGGCCTCCAAGATTTCAGGCGTGGGCGAGGGCCGCTGTTCTGCTTCCGTGACAGGCGCTGCGGGCGCTGCGGCATCTCCAGCAGCCGCCAACGAAGATGGCATAAGCTCATCGGAGAGGGACGGCTCTGCAATCTCTTCGGGCGCATGGAAGAAGCCGCTGGGCTCGTGCTCGTGGGGATGCGCATGAGGGTGAAGGTGGTCTTCTTCAGGCTCGTGTACTGCGGGCGTCTGTTCGACTAGCTCCGGCTCCGCAACAGCGAAGGAGGGACGACCTTCGCTAAATTCCTCGCCCTCGGCCTCTGTTTCCAACCGCATGGGCGCCGCGGTCTCCGCCGCTTCGCCGGGTCGCTCAGAGGGGGTCTCTGGTTCCAGCGTGGCGTTGGGGGCGGATTCCTCCGTAATCGGCGCGGCTGCTGGTTCTTCCGTCGCGAACTGCTCAAAGGCGATTCCTTCCGGCACAACCGAAACGTTTGATTCCGCCGCGGACTCGTTTGCCGCTGCTTCCTCCGGCGTCGGCTCAGCCTCCGTCGGGGCGGTTAACGGCTCAGGAGCCGCCGGGGCAGGCCGCGCGGCAACCTGCTGGGAAGCCGTTACAGCTTCCGCCTTCGCCGCCCATCGGCTGACCGCCCTAACCAATTCGTCGGGATCGAACGGCTTCCTGATTCTGCCGTCGGCACCCACCTGCGCCCCACGCGCGTCTTCGTAGGGCTCGTCATCACTGAAGACCAGGACGACGGCCACATGCTTTAGGTCGGCCGATTGCTTGATAAACTGGCAGACTTCGTAACCGTCTCGGCCCGGCATGGACACATCCGCTAGCACCACCAGCGGCTTCACTGTCGGGAGCTTCTTGATGGCCGCCACGCCGTTCGAGACGGTGATGACCTCCAGACCTTCGCCGGTCAGGATTCCGCTCGCTTGCCTTTGGATCGTCGGACTATCGTCGGCTACCAAAACTGTCCGCGCCACGCTTAATGCCTCTCTATCTGAGCAGTTCCCCCGCCGGACATCAGAACAGCGCCCAACGATAGTACCCTATGCCAAGCGACCAAATTGCTGTGCGTCAGCAATATCATTTAGGCGGGCCGAAGTCAAGTTGTCTCGGGCCCCGGGAGTGTCCT
>JAKAWO010000176.1 GCA_021827255.1 Acidobacteriota bacterium
GAGAGGCCGTGCTGGCGAAGCGTCTCAACATCCTGCCGCCGAGTGCCCGACGGCGTGCGAGTGATGATCTCGGCAAACTTGGCCAGGGCCTTCTGGCGGGGCGTGAGCCTGGCAAATTCGTAATTCTGCTTCACGCTTTCGGCGAGCTCGGGGTCGTGAGTCTCCTGACGGAGATCCTCTCCGTGCGCTTCGATTCAATAGAAACAGCGGTTCGCCCAGGAGACCACCGTGGCCAGCAGTTCGCGCTCGGCTCGCGTGAGGTCGGACGGAGCGCGCATGGTGGCCAGGTAAAGATCCATCGAGGCACGGAGCGTGGACGGGTTCAGGCTCTGAACTTTGAGAATGTTGAAGACTTTGTCGGCGCGGCCGAAGGCCCTTTCATATTCCTGTTTCAGTTCACCTTCGGCGGCGCCCGGCTCAATGATTTTGATCCAAGCCATCGGTGGCCTCCACCCTGCAAGATAGGTCGCCGGGTCTGTGGTCTGGTTAGTTCCCCTCTTTGGCCGCGGGCTTCCGCAAGCCGACAAAACGCATTATGACTCGCTGAAGTCAAGGGCGACCGGCCGCGTGCGGAAGCCGCGGGTCATGACCGCGACCAGAATCAGGCCCAGGCCAAACCATACTCCACCAACCATCATGGCGGTTCGATCCAGCCCCCACCAGATCCAGCCCGAAAACGCAAAGCCAAAAAGCGGCAGGACGGCGTCCTGGAAGACGCGGCGCGTTCGTCCAGGGACCCCCAGAACGAAAAACTGCCAGAAGGCCGCGAGGTTGACGCCCATAAAGCTGATGAAAGCGCCAAAGTTCAGCACCTCCCCGGCATTCTTGAAGTTGAGGAAAAGCGCTCCGGCTAGAGCCAGCGCGCCGATGATCACGATGTTGTAAGTCGGGTTCAGTTTCTTGGGACTCAAATGGGCAAAGCATCGTCGCGGAAGGATGTTGTCCCGTCCCATGCCGAAGAGAATCCGTGCTGCTCCCAAAGTCCCACCGAGCGCGCTTCCGAAGGCGGCAACGATCAAGACCGCTCCCATGGCCTCAAACAGGACGATACCCCCGACTCTCCGGCAGACGTCCATAAAGGCTGTCTCCGGATTGGCGAAGTGGAAGTCCGGCCAGACGAGCTGGCCAAGATAAACTTGCAGGCCGCTGAACAGCCCGGTAAACAAAACCACCAGCACGATGGCAAGCAGAACGTTGCGGCGAGGGTTATGGACGTCCTCTGCCAGGGTGGTGACGCCATCAAAGCCAATATAAGTGAGCGCGGAAAACGACGTGGCCATCCAGAGAGAATGGAAGTCAAAAGTCTTGGGGTCGTAAAAAGGCTTGCTGGAGAAGAGCGCGCTCGGGCCGCCGGTGACGCAGAGGTACCGGATCGCCAGAACAATGAAGGCCGCGATTACCAAAGACATGAAAGCGAGCAAAATGCGGTTAGTGACCGCGGTGGTGTGGACTCCGCGCAGGTTTAGGATGGTGAACGTGGCAGCGATCAGTAGCGCCAGCAGGACGTAAGGGATTCTCGGAAAATAACGGTAATGAAGCGCCGTGGCGATCCAGACCGTATTGATCAGCGGCTGGAGCATGTAGCCGAGGAACATCGCCCAGCCCGCCAGAAAGCCGAGATAAGGGTTCAGCCCGCGACTCACGTAAGTGTAGGCGGAGCCCGCCGCCGGATAGATCGCGGCCATGCGGCCATAGCTGATGGCGGTCACCAGCATGGCGAGCATCGAGACCTCGAGGGTCAGCAGAAGTTGGCCGTGCGAAAGCTCCTCGGCGACGCCGTAGAGCGGAATGGCGGCAATGGGCTGAACCAGCACGATGCCGTAGAAGATCAAATCCCACAACGACAACACGCGGCGGAGGTGCGGGACCGCCGCCCCGGCGCCCGTCGCGACGTGAGGAGTTGCTTCGCTCATTCCATCTCCACAAAACCAATTGTCATTGAGCCCGACCTGCGTAGCCAGGCCACAGTATCTCATGCCGCCGACTCGCCGCGAGGGTGAAATTTCGCGCCGCAGGGGGAGCCATTGCTAGGGACGCGCTGAGCCTGTAAAATGGACCCTCAGTGACCGACTTAATCCAAATTAGTCCGAGCGCTCCGGCAGCGCGGCGGCCCGACTGGCTGAAGGTTCGTATTCCTTCGGGTGAGAACTACTTCGAGCTGAAACAGATCCTGCGGGAGCTGGAGCTGCACACCGTGTGCGAGAGCGCCCACTGCCCCAATGTCGCCGAGTGCTGGTCGCAGCGCACCGCGACCTTCATGATTCTGGGGGAGCAGTGCACGCGACGGTGCGGCTTTTGCGCGGTTCCCAAGGGGGCGCCGCACGGCGGCGTGGACTTGGGCGAGCCGGCTCGGGTGGCGAGCGCCGCGGCCGCAATCCGCCTGCGGTATATCGTCGTCACTTCGGTGGACCGCGATGACCTTCAGGATGGAGGCGCGGCGATTTTTGCCGGCACCATTCGGGCCCTGCGGGAAAGGATCGAAGGTTGCAAGATCGAGGTTCTGATTCCCGATTTTCGCGGCTCGGATAAAGCGCTCCGCACAGTGATTGGCGCCCGCCCCGACGTCCTGAATCACAATATCGAGACGGTCCAGCGGCTATATCCAGCCGCTCGGCGCGGCTCGCGATACGAGCGGTCGCTCGACCTGCTGCGCCGCTCTCGGGAACTCGATTCCTCGATTCCAACCAAGTCCGGCTTGATGGTGGGCCTGGGTGAGACGTGGGAGGAGCTTCGCGCCGTGCTCAGCGATCTTGCGCGGGTGGGCGTGGAGATGGTCACCATCGGCCAGTATTTGCGCCCCTCGCGCGAGCAATTGCCCGTGGCGCGCTTTTATGCGCCGGAGGAATTCGCCGCGCTTCGCCAAGAGGGACTCCGCCTCGGCATCGCCCGAGTCGAATCCGGTCCGCTCGTTCGCAGCTCCTACCACGCTCAGGAACAAACAAGTTCATTGCGGCATTAAGAGGGATGCGAAGATTCGCTCTCGAATTCCCTGGTGAGCCAACGGGTCAAAGGCCCGGCGGTCCGATCCCTCCATCACTTCATGACCCCAGCGGGACGGCTGCGATCGAGCGCTTCGCGGGCGGCCTGATGGATGGCCCGGCCGGTGGCCGAATCCTCACCTCGGGTGGAGTCGAAAACCTGGCGATAGAGGGCGTCGCCTTGCTCGCGGTGGCCCAGGCGGATTTCAAGGCTGCCGGCTAAAAGCTTCCATAGCCCGTTTTGCGGATAACGGTCGCAGAGATCCTGAAAAAGCTTGAGCGATCTCCCGTAATGCCGCTCGGCCGGCCGCGAATAATCCTTGGCCAGATAAAACTGCGCCTCGCCGGGCGTCAACACGCCATGCTGCGCAGCGTCCTTGAGCTGCTGGAGTCCGAGCTCGCGGTTGCCGCCCGGAAGGCCGATCAGCCAGCGCAGCAGCTTGATGATGCCTGGCAGGGTATCCACGAAGTAGTTATAGATCCCGATTCCCAGGTAGGCGTCGGTCAGGCTCGGATCGTTTCGAAGCGCGGCGAGCAGAAGTGACCTCATCTTTTTGCCCGATCGAGCGGTCGGCAGAGCCTTGCCGCGCAATCCAGTCAATCGGGCTCGCAGCGCGTAGGCCATTCCTTCGTAAAGATAATTGCGCGCCAGGTCGTGCCGGTTGCGGATGTTCGCACGCGCCTTGTCAATGGCCACCCTATCGAGGTCTTCAAAATGCGAGTCGTATGGGGTGGCTCCTGATGAGACGACATCAAAGACATCCGGGTTCACCAGGTTTCCGGTGGTTAGGTAAATCTTCCACCAGACCGCATCCGCATCCAGAAGATAGCCGAGCGCGGAGTCGGGATATTTCTCCTCAAGTTGATGGAAAACCTGAATCGAGGCGTTGGGATCGCCATTCATCAGCAGGTTGAGCCCCTGCGTTGCCGTTTTGAGCTCGGGTGAGAGGGTGACTCCGTTTGTACCCTTGGTTTCGATGGCCGGTGGTCCCGGCGGGGGGCCCGGCAACCCAGCGGCCGTTCCGCTGAGGGCAAATCCTACTGCAAAGGCCACAAAAATGTTTCGTCGCGCCTTCATTCAGCGGGCATCCACCTTCATTGAGATGTCAACTCCTTACTTCGAATACTCCATTCGATGCTCCAGAGTGAAGCTAAGGTGCATGGCGGCGCAGGCTGGGCTGCCGTTTCCGGATACAGCACGTCTTGGCCTGTCCCGGAGGACGAAATGGGTCCACCGTCCTAAGCCCTCATGGCTGTGGGCCCGGCAGGCTGCGCCAGCCGCCTACGACCTGTTTTTTAGCTGGGCGGCGAAGAAGCCTGCGCCGCAACGTTCTCAGGAATTCGTACATCACAAAGCACTCGAGCGCGAAGGGTGGGAACCCCAAATATCCCGGCCAGGGCATCTCAAAAATCTTCCACCCTTGGGCGATTGGAAATATATACTTCCACTTGGCCCCTGCCCAGTAATTCCAGAATTCCCAAAGGAATCCGCAGACTACACCTGAAGCGAGGAAGCCTTCGAAACGCGCGGGCTTCCCTTCTTGCCAGTCCCCCAACAGCGACTCGCCTCCCCAGGCGTAATTCAGCGGGTCCAACAGCAAAATGAAACCGATCCAAACTAGCGCAAACAGATACCGGCTGTATTGTTCCGTTACAACGAGAGGAGCGCTAATCATGGCCAGCCCCGAAACGGTCAGCGTCGCCAAGGTGGTTCGCGGGACCCTAATGTGCGGCCTTCCCTGCGTCCGGAAAAATCCCAGCGCATCAATGAAGTCGGATGTTTCGAAAATCGCGGGCCAAATGGTTGCAAATGACCAGACATAGCCGAAAAGATCGAGAGATGGAGTGGCGGGAAGGCCCGTGTAAGTCCAGTTCTTCATGCGCAAGTTGTACGCCTCAAAGATGAGCCATAGCGGGACAGACCAGAAAGCGAGCGCAAAGAATTGTCCGGACGAGCCAACGAGCCGAGATTTGCCTCGCAATGCGTGAACGCACCCGTCGGCCAGCAACAAATAGCCAGTCCAAACGGTCGGGGTGAAAAAGGCCCGAATCCAATAGCTCCCCACCATGAGACCCAGTTCGGAGCCGCCAATTATGACCAACCCTCCCCATCCCCATGCCGGGAAACGGGCCTGTTTTGGCGCGCGCAGGTACCGTACAGTAAAAAAAGCGCTCCCTGCGACCAGAATCATGATTCCTGACGCGATGTGCATGTAAGGCATAGCGCCACTGATGGGATGCGAAATTCGTCCTCAGAATAGCCGAGTAAATGGAACTGGCGCAATCCTGATGTGGGGGGGTGATTGTGAAAGCCTCGCAGAGTCACGGGGCACAATACGCAGTCTAACTAGACGGTCTATCTGGCGTTTCCGCGTAGTCGCGTGATCTCGCGCGGCTTAAAGATTCCTTGATTCCAGTCTCGCTGTCGGGTGTAAAATCAGAGGCTAATCGGAGTGGCTGCGGCGCTCAACAAGGAGGGATTCGGTCCATGGCGGATGTGAAAGCGGGTTTGCAGGATGTCACCATCGCGATGTCGTCCATCTGTTCGATTGACGGGGCGCGCGGCAAGCTGACGTATCGCGGATACGACATTCACGACCTAGCTGAACACTCGACGTTCGAGGAAGTTGTATTCCTGCTATGGCACGGCCGGCTGCCGTTGCGCGCCGAGCTTGAGGAGCTGAAGAACCAGCTCACAGAACATCGGCCGCTTTCTCCCGAGATCGTTGAACTCCTTCGCCGCCTTCCGCCGCCCCAGCATCCGATGGAGACACTGCGGACGGTCGTTTCCGCCCTCTCGCTCTACGACCCTGAAGCCGAGGATATGTCTGAAGAAGCCAATCGCCGCAAGGCGGTGCGTCTGACCGCGCAGATGGCAACGATCGTTGCCGCCTTTGGCCGTTTGCGGGAAGGCAAGGAGCCGGTGGCGCCTGACCCGAAACTCAGCCACGCCGCCAATTTCCTTTATATGCTGAAGGGCGCGAAACCCCACGAAGAGGATGCGCGATGGTTTGATGTCGCCCTTGTCCTGCACGCTGACCATAGTTTTAACGCCTCCACCTTTGCCGCGCGCGTCACCGCATCAACGCTTTCGGACATTCATTCAGCCATTACTTCAGCGATCGGGACGCTGAAGGGCCCTCTGCACGGTGGAGCGAACGAGCGAGTGATGCGGATGCTGCTGGAGATTCAGTCGGTGGCTGAGGCCGAATCTTACATCAAAACCTTGCTGGCGCAGAAAAAGAAGGTGATGGGGTTCGGCCACCGCGTCTATCACACCGATGACCCACGCGCGACGGTCCTGCGGAAGATGTCGGAAGAACTCGGTCGCCGGACGGGGCAGCCGCAGTGGTTTGAGATATCGCGCCGGATTGAAGAAACGATGATCCGCGAGAAGCATATCAACGCCAACGTGGACTTTTACTCCGCCTCTTCCTATTACGTCCTCGGCATCCCCGTGGACCTTTATCCTCTCATTTTTGCGGTCAGCCGGATTTCCGGTTGGAGTGCGCACGTGCTCGAGCAGTACGCCAACAA